>DXFC01000282.1 GCA_019114645.1 Candidatus Halomonas stercoripullorum | reverse complement strand
GAGTACGCCACCGAAGTCGCCGTGCATGCGAAGAGCGAGGCTGTCGAGCTGGGGGCCGATCCGGCCAAACTGCGCGCATTTGTCAAGGGCGGGCGCCCCTCACGGACCATAGCGCGCTTCGCCCGCAAGCGGGATTGCGACCTGATCGTGATTGGCGCTCAAGGAACCAACGGCGAAAAGAGCCTGCTGCTGGGTAGTGTCGCCCAGCGGGTGGCAGGTTCTGCGCACTGCCCCACCTTGGTGGTTTAAATTGCCACCATGACGGTGAATCGAGTGCGGAACCAAGCCTGCCTTGATAGAGTCCGATGACTGTTACCATTTGCACTCGGTTTCTACACCCGATCATAGGACTCTGCATGAAAACTTTGCTCTCTTCCGCCTCCCTGGCAGCGCTCCTGGCCGCCGCACCATTCGCTTTGGCTGCCCCCGAGACAAAGGACGAACGTCTGAGTTACAGCCTGGGTATTGCCTACGGGCAAAGTATCGCCCAGGAGTATCCCGAACTCGATGTCGACGTCTTTACCACCGCTGTTCGTGACATTATCGAAGACAATGATCCGGCGATGAGCGCCGACGAAATGGCAGCCACACTGACTGAATTCCAGCAAGAAGCCATCGCTGCGCGCCAGGCTGAAGCCGAAGAGCTGGCACAGAGCAATCTGGCCGAAGGCCAGGCCTTTCTTGATAGCAACGCCGAGCGCGATGAGGTCACCGTCACCGAATCAGGACTGCAATACGAAGTACTGGAAAGCGGCGACGGAGCAAGCCCCGGGCCGACTGCCCATGTCGAGGTACACTACGAAGGCACCCTGCTGGATGGCACCGTTTTCGATAGCTCATTCGACCGCGGGGAACCGCTGAGCTTTCGTGTCGATCAGGTCATCGAGGGCTGGCAGGAAGGCTTGCAGCTGATGAGTATCGGTGATACCTGGATGCTCTTCATTCCCCCCGAGCTTGGCTATGGTGCCCAGGGTCAAGGCCCTATCGGCCCCAATGAAACGCTGATCTTCCGCGTCGAACTGCTCAACATCACGGAGTAAGTTCTCTTCATGCACGCCATACTCCTGCTGGGCGCGGCCCTACTGCTGAGCACTACCGCTCACGCCGAAGGGCCTCTACCCCCATTGCCACCTCTCGGTGTCGATCCAGCCGATACCAGCGTTATCGGCATCTCCTCCGGTGGCTATATGGCGACCCAGCTCGCCGTGGCCTGGCCCCAGCGTTTCACACGCCTCGCGGTACTTGCTGCCGGACCCTGGAGCTGCGCCGAAGGGGGGTTGGGGCAGGCCTTGGGGCAATGTATGTCAACGCGGCGCGGCCCCCCCGACCTGACGGCACTTGATCGCCGCCTGCATGACTATCAAGCGCGTGAACTGGTTGGTGATGCTGCAGCCATCGGCCGGTTACGCGCTTTCGTTTGGCACGGTGAAGCCGATGATGTCATAGCCCCGGCGCTGGGCATTGCCTTGGCCGAGCAACTGAGCGGCTGGCTGGACAATCCTGAGGCTCAGCTACACACCGTCATCTCGCCTGATATTGGCCACGGCTGGCCTGTAGAAGCCAGCCCGGAAATCCCCCCCGATCAGTTGGGCCAATGCCACGCTGGCGGCAGCACTCACTTGCTGGCGTGTGACCGGAATATTGCTACCGTAGCGCTGAACTGGCTACACGACTCCCCCGAGACACAAGGTGAGAACGCGCCGTCGGCAGAATTACTGCGTTTCGATCAGTCGGAGTTCGCTGCACGTGGCATGGCCGATGCCGGTTTCTTGCTAGTGCCTAGCGCATGCGAAGCAGGCGGCTGCCAGGTCACGGTTGCCCTGCACGGTTGCGGCATGGCAGAAGAGCTGATCGGCGAGGCGTTTGTGCGCTATAGCGGCCTTGATGTTTGGGCCACTGCCAACCAGCGGGTGGTGCTCTACCCCCAGGCGGAAAGCAGTCTCGCCAACCCGCAAGGATGCTGGGACTGGTGGGGGTTCAGCGAAAGCTCCTGGCAACTGGATCCGTTACATGACACTCGCGAGGGGGCACAGATCACGGCATTGATGGAAATGCTGGAGCGACTCGAACAGCCGCGCACCTGATTCAGGTACGCGGCCTCTCAAACACGACTAGCCTTCAAGCTCGCTCTCGACTGCCGAACGCAGCATGTGGGGCGTCGGCGAGTAGAGTACACGCTGCAGGATGGCACCGTTGCGGTCGACCAGATAAAGCGAGGAGCTGTGGTCAATGGTGTACTCCATGGCCGAGTCCGGTGTTTCCACCCGTCGCCATATGACATCATAACGGTCGGCCAACTCGCGAAGCTGCTCTTCGCTGCCGGTGGCGCCGACGAAATCCTCGCCGAAGTAACCCACATACTCCGCCAGACGCTCGAGTGTATCGCGTTCGGGATCGACCGATACCATTAGCGGCACCACCCGCTTGCGCTGCTCTTCATCCAGCCCCTGCATGACCTGGCGCACCACCGCCAGACTCATGGGACAAACATCGGGGCAGTAGGTATAACCGAAGAACAGTACGGCCAACTGATCTTGCTCAAGCTGTGTCAACGAAAAGTCGCCCTGAGTGGAAGGCAGTTCCACCGGTCCACCTCTTGGCGTGTCATCATTGCTCGCTTGGTACTGCTGGTAGCCAAACAATCCACCAACGACGAATAGGACCACCAGCGCTCCTGTCGCCATCCAGATGCGTTGTCGCTTCATGGCACACTCCGCTCCACCGTGAAATCGAATCGGCTGCCCAGCCGGCCTTCAGGTGTCTCTACGACGACTTCCGCTTGCCAGCGCATGACCGACTCAGTGCAGACCGGTACCTGGCCAACCCCCTCGAAACGACCATTATCCTGCTTGCTTAACGGAAAACGATGCAAGCCCATGTCCATATCGCGGCCAACGAAGTCGACACTGACCGCGCTGACGGACATTCCCGCTACATGCACTACCAGTGGTAACAGCTCCAGCGCCCGCACGCCATCCGCAGAGTCGACCTGCAGGGAAACAGAGCGACCATCCCCCAGGTCGGCACGACAGCCGGCCAGGTGCAACTCACAGGGTAACGACACGGGATACCAGTCAACATCGTTGCCGCCTCGCACCATATGCGTCAACAAGTACCACAACGCCACGCTGAGTGTCAGCAACGTGGCCAGCATCATCAAACGCAAACCTGGAAAACGAGGCTTGTTGGCGTTGGATAAAACAGAGGACATGGCAGCGAATACAGCGCTTCTTGGAAGGGTGGTGGTGAGTAAGCTTAACAGCATTTAACCTATGGCCTGGCGTGTAGCGTTGTCGCAGGTTAAAGGTTGGTTAAATATAACCATTTTGAATAAGGAAAATTCTATGCATGGCGTCGCAGACGCTTTAGGCCCGTTGTTTCTGCTGATTCTGCTGGGTGTCGTACTGGGTAAATTGCGTCAACCGACAGCTGACTTCTGGGCACAGCTTGAAAAGCTCATCTACTTTCTGCTCTTTCCCGCCATGTTGATCGCCACCCTGGCTACCGCCAACGTCAGCGAAGTGCCAGTGGTACGTCTTGCACTTGTGCTGCTCAGTGGCATTCTGGTGTTTGGGGGGCTGTTATGGGTTATGCAGCGCAGGCTGGGACTCGATGCGGCGGCCTTCACCTCGGTGTTTCAGGGTGCCATCCGCTTCAATACCTATGTGGGTGTTGCCGGTGCCGCCGCACTACACGGTACCGCCGGCGCTACCGTAGCGGCAGTCGCCGTGGCCCTGATGGTACCGATCGTCAACGTGTTGTGCGTGCTCTGTTTCATCGCCGCCGGCACGCTTGGCCCCTCCGGACTGGGCAAGAGTCTGGCCGCGCTGGTGCGTAACCCCCTGATTCTTGCCTGCCTGGCCGGAATCGTCCTTAACCTCTCCGGCATTGGCCTGCCCGGCTGGAGCCAATCCACCGTTGAGTTGCTGGGACGGGCCGCCCTTCCTCTCGGCCTGGTTGCGGTGGGTGTCGCCTTGCGTCCTCAAGCGCTGCTACGCTTCGACCGCGGCGTCTGGGCATCCAACCTGATCAAACTGGTACTGATGCCGGCCTTCGTGCTGGGCTGCGCCCTGTTGGTAGGACTGGATGCGGTAAGCCGCGATGTGGCACTGCTGTTCGCCGCCCTGCCCACCGCCACGTCAGCCTATATTCTGGCTCGTCAGCTAGGCGGGGATGCCGAGCTGATAGCGGCGTTAATTACTAGTCAGACCCTGCTTGCCATGTTCACTTTGCCACTATGGCTGCACCTGGCAGGAAGCTGAATAAAAAACATTCCCATTTCGATTGACGCTTTAATGAGAATGGACTACATTTAGGTTGTGGCGTTGATGAGCCGCCACAGCCATACAGGGAATCGCCAGTTTCCCTTCATGGTTTCTCCCACTCATTGCTAGTCACGGTCTTCTGCGCCTCCCTATGGAGGCGCTTTTTTTATGCTGTTGTCAGCTACAGCGGCGATAAAGCAAACGACCCGCCGAAGCGGGCCGTGAACCAGGCAACAAGCCTGGAATTAATCGACGCGCTGGTAGATCAAGTCCCATACACCATGCCCGAGACGCTCGCCACGGGCTTCGAACTTGGTCAAGGGCCGAAACGCCGGGCGCGGCACATAGGGCACCGTTTCGGCTGTTGCCGTGTTGGCGTAACCCGGTGCGACTGTCATTACCTCCACCATCCATTCGGCATAGGCCTGCCAGTCTGTGGCCATGTGCAGCGTTCCTCCTGGCTTGAGCCGTGTGCGGATCAGCTCGACAAATGCCGGTTGGACAATGCGGCGCTTGTGGTGCTTCTTCTTGGGCCAGGGATCGGGGAAGAATAGTTGCAGGGTATCGATGCGGCTTTCCGGCAAACACTGCTCCAGTACCGCCAAGGCATCCTCACGATAGACGCGCAGATTCGTCAAACCGCGTTTGTCTGCCTCGTCGAGCACTTTACCCACGCCCGGCGGGTGGACCTCGATACCGATGAAGTCAGTCTCAGGATGGGTTTCTGCCTGCTCGATCAAAGAGGCTCCCATGCCGAAACCGACCTCCACAACTCGCGGCGCCTGACGCCCAAACAGCACATCCAGGTCCTGGCTGCCATCGGCCAGGTTCAACCCCAGGCGCGGCCAGATCTCTTCCAGCCCACGGGTCTGGGCCTGGGTCATACGACCGGCCCGCAACACATAACTCTTGATACCACGCCGGTGCAGCGGAGCATCCGGGCCTTCCGGCCCGGTAGTGGCGTTATGACTCGAATCACTCATGAAGTTGACTACGGCTCCAGTGAATTCAACCGTTAATACGGCCGGCAAAAGGTGAGGAAGGATCAGCACTCTGACGGCGCGGCATACGTCCGGCAAGGAACGCCTCGCGGCCCGCCACGACGGCCTTTCGCATGGCGCTTGCCATCAGCAAGGGTTGCCGCGCCTGGGCAATGGCAGAGTTCAGCAATACGCCGTCACAGCCAAGCTCCATGGCCATTGCGGCATCCGAGGCCGTACCGATACCGGCATCCACCAATACCGGCACCTGGGCCTGCTCGATGATAAGACGCAGGTTGAACGGATTCTGGATACCGTGCCCCGAGCCGATCAGCGAACCCAGTGGCATGATCGCACAGCAACCCAGGCGCTCGAGCTCCTTGGCGACAATAGGATCATCACTGGTGTAGACCATGACATCGAAACCGTCGGCCACCAGCTCCTCGGCGGCTTTCAGAGTCTCTACCACATTGGGGTAGAGCGTCGCGTCATCGCCCAGCACTTCCAGCTTGACCAGCTTGTGGCCATTGAGTAGCTCACGCGCCAGCTTGCAGGTGCGCACGGCATCCTTGGCGTTATAGCAGCCAGCAGTATTGGGCAGCAGGGTGAAGCGTTCCGGTGGTACGACATCCAGCAGGTTGGGCTCATTGGCTTCCTGACCAAGATTGGTACGACGCACGGCAAAAGTGACCACTTCCGCACCTGAAGCGGCAATCGCTTCTGCCGTCTCGTCGAAATCCTTATATTTACCGGTACCGACCAACAGGCGTGAAGTGAAGGCATGGCCGGCAATGCGCAGCGGCTGGTCCTGGAAATAGTCAGTCATCGTTGGGGCCTTTATCGGGGTCGGAAAACAGATGGCGGCAGACAGAACGCTAACCGCCACCGATGGCATGTACGATTTCGATACGATCACCATCGGCCAGCCGGGTAGTGCCATGCTCACTCTTGGGCACGATGTGTTCATTGCATTCTACGGCGATACGCCGTCCGGACAGACCTAATTCGTCAATCAGTTGCGCTACTGTCAGGCCTGGGGTAAAAGCGCGAAGCTCACCGTTGAGCTGAATTTGCATGGCATCCTCTCCAGTTGACGAGGGTGTGGGCCAATATTGTAGCCCCTTGACGACATCCGCGGTACGGTAGCGCGGCATTCAAATTAACTGAGGAAAGCAGTAATGCATGAGCGCGGATGGTGGAGCATCGTGGCGCTATCCGGCGCATTGGCAGTCGTCGCCGGCGCTTTCGCCGCCCATGCTCTGCAGGGGCAATTATCAACACGACTACTCGCTGCCTTCGAAACCGGCGTGCGCTATCAGATGTGGCACACCCTGGCGATGCTTGGCGTGCTGGCCTGGCGCGCCGCACAGCCCCTGCGCGGTCAGTTTCTGGTGCTTGGCCTGTGGGCCATGGGGGTACTGCTGTTCTCCGGCTCGCTTTATCTCATGGCCCTTGCCGGCATGCGCAGTCTGGGCCTGATCACGCCGTTGGGCGGCGTGCTGATGATTGCCGGTTGGTTAGCGCTTGCCGTGTGTGTCTTGCGCCACAAAAGGTCTTAGTCGGAATCAGGGATGGCGTAGGTGGCGGTGACATGCGCCACGGGCTGCTCATCACCCGCCGAGAAAAGCTGCACCTCACCGACCACCAGACGGCGACCCAGCTTGATGATGCGTGCATTGGCGATCAGATCACGATCACCACGGGCACGGCGCAGAAAGTGGCAGTTGAGATCCGTGGTCACAGCCATCGGCTCGGGACCGATCTGGGCCAGAATCGCCACATACAAGCAAACATCGGCCAGACCCATCATGGTCGGCCCCGAAACACTGGAGCCAGGACGCAGGTGCTCATCCTCGATGGCCAGGCTCATGGTCGCCCGCATGCGGTCGACCCCTTCGATCGTACCCGGACGTTGAGGGAACACCTCATCGAGAAAATCCTCAATGGCGGCGGCGGTCATCATGGTCATCTTCAGGCTCCCTGTTGTCATTGTGGCGATGGGCAGCGTGTTTACTGTCGCGTTACGCTCCACGGCGCTTTACGTTGACGTAAACCATAACGCAAAGCGCCCCGGGCGGATACCCGGGGCGCTACACACACTTACATTAAATATGTTGTTACTTGGCTTTGTGCACAGCACGCCAGTGGTGCAGCAACGGCTCGGTATAACCGGAAGGCTGCTCGACTCCCTTGAAGATCAAGTCGCTGGCGGCCTGGAAGGCACTGGAGCCTGCGTAATCCGCAGCCATCGGCGTGTAGTTCGGGTCGCCTGCGTTCTGCTCGTCGACCACCTTGGCCATGCGCTCCAGAGTCTGCCGGACACGCTCGGCATCAACCACACCGTGGTGCAGCCAGTTAGCAATGTGCTGGCTGGAGATACGCAGTGTGGCCCGGTCTTCCATCAGGCCGACATCATGGATATCGAGTACCTTGGAGCACCCCACACCCTGCTCGACCCAACGCACCACATAACCCAGGATGCCCTGACAGTTATTGTCGAGCTCTTCTTGCAGCTCCGCGTCAGACCACTCCACCTTTTCGGCCACCGGCACGGTGAGCAGGTCGTCGAGCAGATCGGGCTTCTCCTGGGCCTCCAGTTCGATCTGGATTTCGCTGACATCCACTTGATGGTAATGCAGCGCGTGCAGGGTCGCCGCCGTAGGCGAGGGTACCCAAGCGGTGTTGGCCCCGGCTTTGGGGTGAGCGATTTTCTGCTCAAGCATGCCTGCCATCAGGTCCGGCATGGCCCACATGCCCTTACCGATCTGGGCACGACCACGCAAGCCACACTCCAGACCAACCAGCACGTTGTTGCGCTCGTAGGCGCTGATCCAGGCGGCACCTTTCATGTCACCCTTGCGGATCATCGGGCCTGCTTGCATGGCGGTGTGCATCTCGTCGCCAGTACGGTCAAGGAAGCCGGTATTGATGAATGCCACGCGGGAGGCGGCTTCAGCAATCGACGCCTTGAGGTTGGCCGAGGTGCGACGCTCCTCATCCATGATGCCCATTTTTAGCGTATCGCGGGCCAGGCCAAGCAGGTCTTCGATACGACCGAACAGCTCATTGGCGAAGGCCACTTCCTTCGGGCCATGCATCTTCGGCTTGACGATGTAGACCGAGCCTTCACGCGAGTTGCGTGTATCACTCTCGCCCTTCTTGAGATCGTACATTGCAATCAGGCTGGTCACGATGCCATCGAGAATGCCTTCGGGCAGTTCGTTGCCTTCGGCATCCAGAATCGCCGGGGTAGTCATCAAGTGGCCGACGTTACGCACGAACATCAGCGAACGCCCCGCCAGGGTCAAACTACCGCCATCAGGCGTGGTGTAATCGCGGTCAGCGTTCAAGCGACGGATGAAGCTCTTGCCGCCTTTCTCAATGGGCTCTTCCAGGTCGCCCTTCATCAGACCCAGCCAGGTCGAGTAGACCTTGACCTTGTCTGCGGCATCTACTGCAGCCACGGAGTCTTCACAGTCCATGATGGTCGTCAGCGCAGCCTCGACCAGCAGATCCTTGACGCCAGCCGGGTCGGTCTTGCCGATGGGATGATTCGGATCAATCTGGATTTCGAGATGCAAGCCATTGTTGACCAGCAGAATTGCCTCGGGGCTTTCCGCCTGGCCACGGAAACCGACAAGTTTTTCCGGCTCCTTGAGACCGGTCTCACTGCCGTTCTCAAGCGTGACGACCAGTTTGCCGCCACTCAGTACGTATTTGACGGCATCGCTGTGGGAACCGCTGGCCAGCGGTGCGGCCTGATCCAGTACACCACGGGCAAAGGCAATGACCTTCTCGCCACGCTTGGGGTTGTAGCCGCCACTCTTTTCCGCACCATCCTCTTCGGAGATGGCGTCGGTACCGTAAAGCGCATCGTAGAGGCTGCCCCAGCGCGCGTTGGCGGCATTCAGTGCATAGCGGGGGTTGTCCACCGGCACTACCAGCTGCGGACCGGCCTGGACAGCAACCTCAGGGTCAACATTAGCGGTCGAAACACGAACCTCGGAGGGGGCTTCCACCAGGTAGCCAATCTCTTCGAGGAAAGCACGATACACACTCATGTCGCGCACCGGACCCGGGTTCTCGCGGTGCCAGGTGTCGAGCTGCTCTTGCAGACGATCACGCTCAGCGAGTAATTCGCGGTTCTTTGGTGTCAGATCATGAAAGATGGCATCGACCCCGGCCCAGAAGCTGTCGGCATCAAGGCCGGTACCAGGCAGGGCTTGCTCGTTAATGAAGCGGTCCAGTTCAGCGGCCACCTGCAGGCGATGGCGATTAACGCGTTCAGTCATCAGGGAAGTCTCCTCCTCCGGGGCGAGCCGACGAACGAATCTCGGCCAGCAACATTTTCTCAAAGCCTTTGGCTAACAGCTTTGCTTGGGGTTCTACCATGCTTGGACATCATTTTGTGGAAAATAGTTCCATATGTAAACCCAAGACTGCATCGACTCGGCTAGACTTAGGGATAACAGGAAGCCGAGTGTCCCGCCGATGGAGCGCAACATGACCGACTTTTCCCCGTTGCAGGCATTTGGGCCACTGATGCCCATACGTACCAACGGCAAACCCATCCTGGCGGACTCTGCGGCACTGACCCATTATCTGGCGTACTACGGCCTCGCACCGCTGCTCAGTGAAAAAATCGAGCTGCACGCTGGCTATACCGGCACCCCGCGCTACCAATTATGGACCCAGGTGTGGAGTCCGCCAGCTCCCCTCGGTACTGTCTTCGTGGTACACGGCTACTACGATCACCTCGGCCTTTATCGCCACTTGCTGAAGTGGTTGCTGGCCCGCCGTTGGCGAGTCGTACTGTGGGACTTGCCGGGTCATGGCCTGTCCAGCGGCAAGCGCGCCTGCATCGACGATTTTGATGATTATCTCGCCTGTCTCCATTCCGTGCAGACCCAGCTGGAAGCAAAAAGACTGGCCCCCAAACCCTGGCTGGGCATCGGCCAGAGCACCGGAGCCGCGATACTCGCCACCGATGTCCTGCGCCGCGCCAACACGCCTCCCTGGGCAGGGCTGGCTCTGTTGGCGCCCTTGGTACGCCCTACCGGCTGGCCGCAGGCCGGCTGGCTGCATACCTTAATGGGCCCTTTCATGCATAGCCTGCCACGGCGCTTCGCTCCCAATTCCACCGATGCCGACTTTGCCACTTTCCTGCGCGATGCCGATCCCTTGCAGCCAGCCCGCCTCTCGCTCCACTGGGTCAGCGCCATGCGTCGCTGGATGCCACGCTTGATTGCACTGCCACCCGTCTCGCTGCCAACCTTGATCCTGCAAGGTGAGCAGGACGTCACCGTCGACTGGGAGTGGAACTTGGCCGTACTTCAGCGTAAATTTCCCCAGGCTCGCATTCACCGTGATCCGGAAGCCCGTCACCATCTGGTCAATGAGGCTGAACCCATCCGGGCCCGACTGTTCGTTGAGCTGGGTGAGTTCGTGGCCAAGCTGGAGCAGGGCTTGCCAACCACTTCGCAGGAGACCCTGATCCAATGCTGAAACGCAGCATATTGTTTCTCCTGCTGGCGCTGGTCGCGGGCTGTGCCAGTCAGCCACCTCCCGCCGACCCCGTTCGGCACGCCCTGCAAAACCTGAGTGACCGTGCCGTTGCCCGGGTCATCCAGGTTGATGCCCTGCAGCCTCCCCAAAATCAGGTGTTGTTGCTGGTCTCCCCCCAAGTCGATCGTGCCCTTGAAATCGATAGTGAGCGCTTCCTCGAGAGCCTGACCCGCGCCCTGCTAGGGGCCAGCGCCAGTCCGCAGGTACTCGACTGGCGTCCGGCCATGGGCGGCACGGATGGTCCTCACCAATGGCGCATGGAAAGTTATCTTGAAGCCACGGCACCGCGCCTGCGCCTGAGTGACCGTGAATTGATGCCCTATCGCCTGACGCTGTCGCTTTACCGCCCCGATGCCGACAACGCCCTGTGGCAAACCCAAATCGAGGGGGCCTTCGACGCCACTGCGCTTTAAGCGAGTCCTACTTAGCCCTGACGCAACTGACGATCCAGCTGACGATAGCCAATCGCCTCCATCAGCTCATCGCGCTCCGGCTGTGGCTTGCCTGCCAGATCGGCCAGTGTCAGCGCCACCCGCAAGACACGATGGTAAGCCCGTGCCGAGAGACGCAAGCGCTCCAGCACACCGGCCAACCAGGTGCGATCCGCCGTGGAAAGGTTACAGGCTGCTTCCAGCTCGCGACCCCCCAGGTGGGCATTGAGCGCACCACGGGCATACTGTCGCTCGCGTGCCGCCATCACCCGCTCCCTCACTTCGGCAGAACTTTCGCCTACTTCTCGTGAGGTAAGCTGCTCCGGTGGCAGTGCCGGGACTTCGATCTGCAGATCGATACGATCCAGCAGCGGGCCGGAAAGGCGTGACTGGTAGCGCTGGATTTGCGCTGCGGTACAGTGGCAGCTCTGGCGCGGGTCGCCCAAATGACCACAGGGGCAGGGGTTCATCGCCGCTACCAGCTGGAAACGTGCCGGAAAACGGCGCTTGTGATTGGCCCTGGCAATATCTATTTTTTTGGATTCCATTGGCTCTCGCAACACTTCAAGCACATGGCGGCTGTATTCAGGCAACTCATCGAGAAACAGCACACCGTGATGCGCCAGCGAAATTTCCCCCGGGCGCGGCCAGGAGCCTCCGCCAATCAAGGCAACGGCACTGGCGGTGTGATGCGGAGAACGAAAAGGACGTCGACCCCATTGTTCGGCCAACGGGAGACCGCATACCGAGCGGATGGCGGCCACCTCCAGGGCCTCCTCCTCGGTAAGAGGCGGCAAAATGCCGGGCAAGCGACTGGCCAGCATGGTCTTGCCGGTTCCTGGCGGGCCTGAAAAAAGGAGATTGTGAGACCCGGCCGCAGCTATCTCCAGTGCACGCCGCGCCTGGTGCTGGCCGCGCACCTCGCCCAGGTCGCCCTGGTGTTCATCGACAGCGGGCGGAGTCGTAATCTGGTGTGCACTAATAGGCTGCTGGCCCAATAGATGCGCCAGCACATCGAGCAGGTGTGCGGCCGGCAATACCTGCAGATCGCTGACCAGGGCCGCCTCGTCAGCGTTCTCACTCGGGACGATCAGCTTGCGTCCGGCCTTGTGCGCCGCCAGTGCCAGTGGCAACACCCCGCTGATAGGGCGCAAACGTCCGTCAAGTGCCAGTTCTCCGACACTTTCGATACCTTCCAGCGCTTCTCCGGGGAGCTGGCCGGAAGCGATCAGGATGCCCAGGGCGATGGGCAGGTCGAAGCGCCCGCCGACCTTGGGCAGGTCGGCGGGTGCCAGATTCAACACGATTCTACGGGTATTGGGGAAATCGAGACCGGCATTGACCAGTGCACTGCGCACGCGCTCCCGGCTCTCCTTGACGGCGGCTTCGGGCAAGCCGACCAGAGTCATCCCCGGCAGGCCGTTGGCGAGATGGACCTCAACCTGAACCTCGGGAGCTTCCAGCCCCAAACCAGCCCGCGTGGCAACGATTGCCAGCATCTTGCGCTCCTTCGCGTGGGGTGCGTGAAGCGCTAGATACTACCACCCCGCCACCAGGGGCTTTCCACGCTGGCTCAGCGTTCCGCTGCGCCAGAGCCGTTCGGGGTCTCGCCACTCTCTGTGGGCGGTGTCATGGTGGCCTGGGTGACCGGTGTAGAACGTGCTGCCAAAGCCTGTTCCAGTGCCGCTACCTGCTGTTCCAGGGCTTCGACACGAATGCGTGTGCGCTGCAGCACGTCCATCAAAATATCGAAGTCTTCCCGCGACACCAGATCGAGGCGATCAAAAGTACCGCGCACTAACTGCTGAACGCCCTTCTGGAACTCTTCCGGGGCCTGCGCCGCTCCCTGCAGACGCTCGCCCAGTTGCTGTGCCAACCGGCTGATGGGATCTTGATTCGCCATGATGCGCTCCTTGTGATGGCTATGACCTGCCTACAGCATACGCAAGGCCTCGCCACTGCGCATGCCCTTCTTGTGCCCTGGTATGGCGCAACCCACCTCCAACCTGCACTTGCATGGGGCATAACCGCTTTCGCTGCTGCATTGGCGAACCATGGTCTTTGGCAAAAACCACGCCCACCCTGTTGATTTAAAAAGCCAATTTTATCACCTGGCACGCCCTGCGCTTAGCACATTCCGTGAGGGTCGGCATTGTGCCGCCTGCTTTTCTACCGATTACCCAGCAGAGAGAGACGCGATGAAGCTCATCACTGCCATCATCAAACCGTTCAAGCTCGACGCCGTACGCGAAGCGCTGGCTGACAGCGGTATTCAGGGCATCACCATCACCGAAGTAAAAGGCGTAGGCCGCCAGAAGGGGCATACCGAACTGTATCGCGGTGCCGAATACGTGATCGATTTTCTGCCCAAGGTAAAGATCGAGGTTGCTGTGGAGGACGCCAAAGTAGAGGCCGTGCTCGACGCTATTTGTCGTGCGGCAAAAAGTGGCCAAATCGGTGACGGCAAGGTGTTTGTCACTCCCCTTGAGGATGTGATCCGCATCCGTACCGCCGAACGCGGCACTGCAGCCGTGTAATGACTTGACCAGACAACAGGGGAAAACCCCATGAACGATCTTGCAGAACTGAGCTATGCGCTCGATACCTTCTACTTTCTGATCTGCGGCGTGCTGGTGATGTGGATGGCCGCCGGCTTCTCGATGCTTGAAGCAGGCTTGGTGCGGGCCAAGAGCACCACCGAGATCCTGACCAAGAATATTGCCCTGTTCGCCATCGCCTGCACCCTCTACCTGCTGGTGGGCTACGCCATCATGTATTCCAGTGCTGCCGGCGGCATATTGCCTAACCTGGGTATGCTGATCGGTAGTGAGCACAGCCTCGACGCCGTCACTGCTGGCGGAGCGGATGCTCCTTATTACGCCATGCGGGCCGACTTCTTTTTCCAGGTGGTGTTTGTTGCCACCGCCATGTCGATTGTCTCCGGCGCAGTCGCCGAGCGCATGAAACTCTGGGCCTTCCTCGCCTTCGCCGTGGTCATGACCGGCTTCATCTATCCGGTATCCGGCTACTGGACCTGGGGTGGCGGCTGGCTTGATAGCCTGGGTTTCTCCGACTTTGCCGGTTCCGGTATCGTACACATGGCCGGTGCCTCAGCCGCCCTGGCCGGCGTGCTGGTGCTCGGGCCGCGCCAGGGCAAGTACGGCAAAAAGGGGTGTATTCATGCCATTCCTGGCGCCAATCTGCCACTGGCTACCGTGGGAACTTTCATCTTGTGGATGGGCTGGTTCGGCTTTAACGGCGGCTCCGAGCTCAAGCTCTCCGATGCGGCTTCGGCCAATAATGTCGCTCAGGTGTTGGTCAACACCAATGCCGCTGCTGCCGGTGGTGTTATCGCCGCACTGCTGCTGGCCAAGCTGTGGTTTCGCAAGGCCGACCTGACCATGACACTGAATGGTGCCCTGGCCGGCCTGGTCGCCATTACCGCCGAGCCGCTGGCGCCCACAGCGCTCGGTGCCACCCTGATCGGTGCCGTCGGTGGTGGCATTGTGGTCGTGGCCATCGTCACACTCGACAAGCTACGCATCGATGATCCGGTCGGTGCCATTTCGGTGCATGGCGTGGTCGGCATCTGGGGACTGCTGGCGGTACCGCTGACCAACGCCGAAGCCACCTTTGGCGCCCAGATCATCGGCGGCCTGGCCATTTTTGCCTGGGTATTTGGTGCCAGCCTGGCCGTATGGCTGCTGCTCAAGAGGCTGATGGGTGTGAGGATCAGTGCCGCGGAGGAGTATTCGGGTGCCGATCTTTCCGAGTGTGGCATGGAGGCCTACCCCGAGTTCGGTGTCGGCCGGGGCTACGGCATCAACGATGACAAGGCCCAATCCGGCGGTTATCTCGCCGCTGCATCACCCGCCCGACAGCCCCAGATGGAGTGAGCCTCTCCTGGTGTTCGAGGCTTCTCTAAGGAGGAGCCTTTTTTCTTCCCGGCAAGGGCGGTGTATGCTTGAAGCAGTGATAATTAACCTGGCTGACGGCCCTGGCTGACTACCAGCCGGCCCACGGCCATACGTTCGGCCATAAAGGAAAGACATGCCATGAAACTGGTGACTGCCATCATTAAGCCATTCAAGCTCGACGACGTACGCGAGTCGCTCTCCGAAATCGGAGTGCAGGGCATCACCGTCACCGAGGTAAAAGGCTTCGGCCGCCAGAAGGGCCACACCGAACTCTATCGCGGTGCCGAATATGTAGTCGATTTTCTGCCCAAGGTGAAAATCGACATCGCCATCGATGACGAGCTTGTCGACCAAGTCATTGATGCCATCACCCAGGTGGCCAATACCGGCAAGATCGGTGATGGCAAGATCTTCATCACCCCACTGGAGCAGGTAATCCGCATCCGTACCGGTGAAACCGGCAAGGACGCGGTCTAAAGCCGAAACATGAGCGAGCGCTGCGCGTTAGCCGTTATTTTTCCACGAAGGCGCGCTCGATCACGTAATCTCCCGGCTCTCCCATGCGCGGCGAGATATTGAAGCCCAGCTCGTCGAGCAGGGCGCTGGTTTCATCCAGCATCGCCGGGCTGCCGCAAATCATGGCGCGGTCCTGCTTGGGATCCATCGGCGCTACCCCGGTATCGGTAAACAGCTTGCCGGTGCGGATATGGTCGGTAAGCCGGCCTCTGGTGTGGAACTCCTCGCGGGTCACGGTGGGGTAGTAGATCAGCTTGGCGCTGATTTCTTCGCCTAGATATTCGTGTGCCGGGAGTTCCTGCTGAATGAAGTCGGCATAAGCCAGCTCGCTGACACTACGCACCCCATGTACCAGAATCACCTTCTCGAAGCGTTCATACACTTCCGGATCCTGGATCAGGCTCATGAACGGTGCCAGGCCGGTACCGGTGGAGAGCAAGTAGAGGTTACGCCCCGGCAGCAGATCGTCAGTGACCAGCGTACCGGTGGGTTTGCGGCTAACCATGATCTGATCGCCGACCTTGAGGTGCTGCAGGCGTGACGTCAGCGGGCCATCGGGTACCTTGATGCTGAAAAACTCCATGTGGTCTTCATAATTGGGGCTGGCAATGGAGTAGGCACGCATCAACGGCTTACCTTGCACTTCCAGACCAATCATCACGAACTGCCCATTCTTGAAGCGCAGGCTACGCTCGCGGGTGGTGCGAAAACTGAACAGGGTATCGTTCCAGTGGTGGACACTAAGAACGTCTTCTAATGCAAACTTGCTCATACCAACTCCTGCTTATTCCATAAAGGAATATATAGACCGACTGATTACTTGGCTTGCATTATAAGAACGCAAGGTATATCTGTTAACTGGATTGTATTGATAACCTTTATCCAGACTACTGATATAGATCAACATGAGTCGCTCCCATGCACTTCACCTTGCGTCAGCTTGAGGTTTTCGTCGCCGTCGCCCAGCACGAGAACGTGTCACGCGCTGCGAAGGCGCTCGCCCTCTCGCAGTCGGCCACCAGTACGGCTCTGGCCGAGCTCGAACGCCAGTTCAGCTGTCAGTTGCTGGATCGCGTAGGCAAGCGACTACGGCTCAATGCACTGGGCTTTCAACTGCTGCCCAAGGCCGTGGCGCTACTCGATCGCGCCGAAGAGATTGAAGAGCTGTTGCGTGGCCAACAGGGCATTGGCTCGCTTGATGTGGGCGCCACCCTGACCATCGGCAATTATCTGGGCACGCTGTTGATCAGTGATTTCATGCAGCGTCATCCCGGCAGCCGGATACGGCTGGCGGTGCGCAACACTCAGGAAATCATTGACCGTGTGCGCCAGCACGAGCTCGACCTGGGGCTTATCGAAGGACACTGCGAAGAGGAGAGCATCATCACACAGCCCTGGGTGGAAGATGAACTGTCGGTATTCTGCTCACCACGCCACCCCCTGGCCGGGCAGGGTCCGGTAGAGCTTGACCGGTTACTGCGTGAAGCCTGGATCATGCGCGAACAGGGCTCCGGCACCCGTCTGACACTGGAGCAGGCTGCCCGGCATCGCCGGGGCAGATTCAATACCTTGCTGGAGCTGGAGCATACCGAAGGGATCAAGCGTGCGGTGGAGTCGGGGCTCGGCATCGGCTGTATATCTAGGCTGGCCCTGCGTGACGCTTTCCGCCGCGGCAGCCTGGTACCGATTCCCACTCCGGAGCTCGATCTTAGCCGTCAGTTCGCTTTTATCTGGCACCGCCACAAGTATCTGGCGACCGGCATGCGCGAGTTCTTGCGCCTGTGCCGCCAGATGACCGAGGGAGTACAACGTAGCGACGAGATTGACCTGCCGCCGATCCCTTGAGCAAGCAAGACTACTGGCTGGGGAGAGCTAACGCAGATCCCTGACGGCTTGCTGAATGTCATCGAGGGAGGCTTTGGATAAATCCTTGTCCAGGCTGTGTATCACCAGCTTGCGCGTAGGTGCATCAAGCTTGTCGCGCAATACCCCCAGAAAGCATGGTGGCGCCACCAGGATCAGCTTGTCCATGCGGTTATCAACCCGCGCCTGGTAAAGTTTTTCCGTGACCTGCTTGGCAAAGATATCCGCTTCGTGATCCAGCGCCACACTATCACCACGGCTGGCACGCTGGGAATTGGCGGCCGACTCGTCCACGGCGCCTGTTTCGCCAGTAACCAGATCACCTTCATGCAGGCGACCTTCACCATGTACCAGGTTCTCTTGCTCTTCCAGCTGGAGCGCGTCCCGGGTGAATATCCGCGCCCGTGCTGCATCAGCGACCACGATATAGGTTGTCATAGCCTCTCCTTGTGCAAATGAACGTGAGCCTTGCCATTAACATGGCAAGGCTCACTCTTGGGGTCAAATGCACCGGGAACAGGACGAGGAGACTAGAGCACCTTGCGCCGCAGCAAGCCGGTTATCGCCTCACCGATCAGCACCAGCAAGATGATCGCGATCAAAATGGTCGCGACGGTAGGCCAGGCGAATGTATCGATGGAGCCCTGCAGGATCACTCCGATGCCACCGGCACCCACCAGGCCCAATACCGTTGATTCACGGATGTTGATATCCCAGCGCAGAATGACGATGGCAAAGAAGGCCGGCATCACTTGCGGCACGATGGCATAGAGAATCACTTTAGCCTTGGAGGCACCTGTCGCTTCCATGGCCTCCACCGGGCGCCGATCAATCTCCTCGATCGCTTCTCCCATCAGCTTGCCGATGAACCCGACCGAACGGCACACAATGGCGAGTATCCCCGCCAGCACTCCGGGGCCAAAGACTGCCACGAACAGCAAGGCCCAGATAATCGTGTTCACCGAACGGCTGGCCACCAGAATGAAACGCCCCAACCACAGGCAAGCCCGGTTGGGGGTGGTGTTCTGGGCGGCGATATAAGAGACCGGCAGCGCAATGAAGATCGTCAACGCCGTCGCCAGCGTGGCAATGTGCACGGTTTCCAATAAGGCACTAGTAATTACCGCCAGCCGCGAGGGGTCAGGCGGCCACATGCGTGCGCCAAGACTGGAGATCTGGTTCGGCGCATCCCACACCCAGGGCCAGAAGATATCAATGTCGCGCACCGCCCAGTAAACCACCATCGCGGTGACCAGCAGCACGGCATAGCGAATCAGTTGCTGCTTACGGTCGTAACGCTGCCACACGCGTTCAGTGAGCAGTGAAGCTTGATCTACCATATTTTTTTCCTCACCCAGCCACTGATGCCCTCACTGATCAGAATCACCACGATGATCATCAGCAGAATGGCAAAGGCAAAATCGTAGTCATAGCGGCCAAACGCGTTCATCAAGGTGCCACCGATGCCTCCCGCGCCAACGATGCCGACCACCGCCGAAGCACGCAGGTTGCTGTCGAGCTGATACATGGAGAGCCCCACCTGGCGCGGCAGGATCTGGGGAAACACGGCATACAGCAGCGTAGCGAAGTAACCCGCTCCAGCGGCTCTCATCGCTTCGACCTGTCCCCAGTCGATCTCCTCGATCTCTTCAGCCAGCAGCTTGCCAACGAAGCCAATGGAGTAAAGTGTCAGGGTCAAAATTCCGGCCAGGGGGCCAAAGCCCACCGCGGCAACGAAGAGAATGGCCACGATCACCGGATGGAAGCTACGCGAAACAATGATCACCGCGCGACCCAGCAAGTAAACCGGCTTGGGCGCGACATTCTTGGCCGCCATCACGGCAAAGGGAATCGATAGGGCAACCCCCAGCAAGGTGGCCAGAATGGCGATCTGGAAGCTCTCTTTGAAACCGGTGGCAAGCAGCCCCCAGCGCTCGAAGCTGGGCGGAAAACCACCCCCGAAGATGCGCGCTGCCCGGGGCAGACCCTCGGCAATCCGCTCCCAGTTGAACGACAGTGAGCCGAAGGCCCAGACCAGGTAGACAATCACCGCCAGCCACAACCCGTAGCGCAGCAGGGGGTTGGCAATGAAGGGGGGCTTGCGCCAGGTACGCGGTGTCGTACCGGCATCAGGTCGCATCATGGCTCACCCCATGCTCCTGCCGGCCCGGCTCGAAAGCGGCTTCGTCATCCGGCGACTCGATTCCGCCATAAATGGCATCCAGTGCGTCCTTGTTGAAGTCGGCCGGCGCACCATCAAAAATCATCTTGCCGTGACGCAAGCCGACGATTCGCTCGGTGTAGGTCTTGGCCTGCGCCACGTTGTGAATATTGATGAGTACCGGCAGCGACAGCTCTTGAGCCAGACTCTGCAGCAGCATCATGATCTGTTCGGAAGTACGCGGATCAAGCGAGGCAGTAGGCTCGTCGGCCAGCAGGATTTCCGGCTCCTGCATCAAGGCCCGTACCACACCGACACGCTGCCGTTCACCTCCGGAAAGTTCATCGGCACGTTTGTTGGCATAGTGGGCAATGCCGACCCGCTCCATCAATTGGAAAGCCCGCTCAATATCCGCCTGTGGAAAGCGCCGTGCGTACGCCTGGTACAAATTGACGTAACCCAAGCGCCCCGACAACACGTTTTCCATCACGGTGAGGCGGTCAATCAGGTTGAAGCCTTGAAATACCATGCCGATCTTGCGCCGGGCATGGCGCAGCTCGCGCCCCTTGAGGTTGACCAGCTCGGTACCATTAAGCTTGATCGAGCCTGACGTGGGCTCCACCAACCGGTTGATACAGCGCAGCATGGTGCTCTTTCCCGCACCCGAGGCACCAACGATGGAGACCACGCTGCTGCCCTCCACCGTCAGATCCAGCTCCTTCAGCACTGGCTCGTCACGCCCGTAGCGCTTGACCAGTTTCGATATTTCCAGCATTCACCACCTCACGCAGCATGGACAGAAGGGCCCCGTGGAAACGGGGCCCGGTATTTTGCCAAAGGCATGACAGAACAGGTGGTTATTCCTGCTCCAGTCCTTCGCGGGTATAGCTCACATTATTGGCTGCCTGAATGGTGCGGATCACTTCCCAATGCTCTTGATAGTTGATGGGAATGAACTTCTCGACACCCTCAAACTCTTCACCAAGCTCCGTGCCGGTGAAGTCGAACGTAAAGAAGGCCTCCTCAATCTTCTCGACCAGGTCCGGATGCAAATTGTGGGCATAGTTGTAGGAGGTGGTGGGGAAGCGGTCCGATTCGTAAATCAGGCGCACCTCTTCCTCATCGTAAAGACCGCGTGCGGCCATGCGCTCGATCACTTCAGAGGCCACCGGCGCGGCATCATAATCACGCGCCACGACACCCAACATTGACTGGTCGTGGCTGCCTGAGTAAACCACTTCGTAGTCCTCTTCCGGAATGATGCCTAGCCTGGGGAACAGGGCCCGGGGTGCCAGGTTGCCGGAGTTGGAGGTCGGCGAAGTGTGGGCCACACGCTTGCCGCGCAAGTCGTCCATCTCCTCGATGTCCGAGTCGGCGTGGGTAAAGACCTGCAGGGTATAGCCGAACTGGCCGTCATCGGAGCCCATCAGCGCAAAAGGCACCGCCCCGGCGAGGTTGACCGCGAATGGTGTCGGTCCGGTGGAGAAACCGGCGATATGCAAACGGCCGCTGCGCATCGCCTCGACCTGGGCCGAGTTGGACTGCACGGCGAAGAAGCGCACGTCACGCTCGGTCACCTCTTCCAGGTGATCGATGAAAGGCTGCCAGATATCGGCGTAGATGGCCGGGTCCTCTACCGGCGTATAGGCAAAGATCAGTGTATCGGGATTGGCCCATTCAGATTCATCGGCAGGCCGGTCGGCCACCATGTCGCCATTCTCATCGCAGAAAATCGCATCCAGATCACCCCGCGGGCAGTCGGCCTGGGCCTGAGCGGAGACCAGCAACGCCAGCGGCAGCAGCGAGGTGGCAAGAGCGGTAGCAGTCAAAGGGAAGCGGCGGTGTGGCTTGGTTGTCATTGGTATGTCTCTCTCTATCTCGGTCATCATGGGCGTCACTGAACAGAACGTAACGACGAAACTCGGGGGAGTGCCGGAAGCTGGCGCCATGCTGCTCGAATGCGAACATGAGTGCTGTCATAATGCTCGCATCCGAAATTATCTGCTCTAATCTAGGTAGTGTGACAATCAGATGTCAAACCCATTTATCGATGTTCCTCAGCGATATAAGAATCGCTACTTGCTGATGCGCCATGGTCATAGCCAGGCCAATGCCCAGCGGCTGATCATCAGTAGCCCCGAACGGGGTCTCGCCGCCTATGGGCTTTCCGAGCAGGGCGAGGCGCAGCTTAAAGATCTCTTGGCCCGCTGGCAATGGCCGACACCTACGCATATCCTGCACTCCGACTTTTTGCGCACCACCGAAACCGCCCAGCGGGTGGCCGCTCGCTTTGGCCTTGAGCTACAACCCGAGTCCCGCTTGCGCGAGCGCCACTTTGGCGCTCTCGAAGGAGAGTCTGATCAGCATTACCACGATGCCTGGCGGCATGACGAGCGCGACCCGGAGCATCGAGAGTACGGGGTAGAGAGCGTCGCCAGCGTGGCCGCTCGCATGCAGGGTGTAGTCGCTTCCCTGGAAAGCGCGCTGAGCGGCGAAACCGTACTGCTGGTGAGTCACGGCGACCCACTGCAGATCATGCTGACCGCTCTTGAGGGGCGTTTGCTGAGCGAGCACCGGCAGCGCGAATCGCTGCTGCCGGCCTCGATCACGTTACTGGGCTAGCTTAGCGATGCAGAATCTGACTAAGGAATAACCGGGTACGCTCCGACTGCGGATTGTTGAAAAACGGCTCCGGTGCGTTTTCCTCGATGATCTGGCCCTGGTCCATGAAAATCACCCGATCGGCAACGGTCTTCGCAAAGCCCATCTCATGCGTCACGCACAGCATGGTCATGCCTTCATGGGCCAGCTCGATCATGACATCGAGCACCTCCTTGATCATTTCGGGATCAAGCGCCGAGGTCGGCTCGTCGAACAGCATCACCTCGGGATGCATGCATAGCGAACGGGCGATAGCCACGCGCTGTTGCTGGCCGCCGGAGAGCTGCCCCGGATACTTGTGCGCCTGTTCGGCGATCTGCACCCGCTCCAGATAGCGCATCGCCTGCGCCTCGGCTTCGCGACGCGACTTTTTCTTTACCCAAATGGGCGAAAGACAGCAGTTCTCCAGCACCGTGAGGTGAGGAAAGAGATTGAAGTGCTGGAATACCATACCTACGCTGCGTCGCACCTGCTCGATGCGTTTGACATCCTGCGTCAGCGGCACGCCCCCCACCACGATCTCGCCCGCCTGGTGCTCTTCAAGATGGTTGATGCAGCGAATCAACGTCGATTTGCCCGAACCTGAAGGGCCGCAGATAACGATTCGCTCGCCGCGCTTCACTTCCAGATCGATATCGCGCAGCACATGGAAGTCGCCATACCATTTGTTGACGCCACGCATCTCGACCATCGCCGCCTCGTTGCCGGCCTTGGTTGCCTGTTCGTTCATTGTCTTTATTCCTATTTCTTGTGGCCGGTATGCAGTTTGCGCTCAAGATACTGGCTGTAGCGTGACATGCTGAAACAGAACAGCCAGAACACAAAGGCGGCGAAAACATACCCCTCCAGGGCAAAGCCCAGCCAGCGGGAGTCCGACAACGCTGCCTGGACGATCCCAAGCAGGTCAAACAGCCCGATGATCATGACCAGAGTGGTGTCCTTGAACAGTGAAATGAAGGTGTTGACGATACCGGGAATCATCATCTTCAGCGCCTGAGGCAGCACGACCAGCCCCATTCGTCTCCAGTAGCTCATGCCCAGCGCCGCAGCGGCCTCCTCCTGGCCCCGCGGAATTGCCTGCAGTCCGCCGCGAATCACCTCCGCCATGTAGGCGCTCTGGAACAGGGTA
>DXFC01000281.1 GCA_019114645.1 Candidatus Halomonas stercoripullorum | reverse complement strand
CTGATCCTGATCAGCGTGGTGCTACTGGTGCTGGATGCCTGGGGCGCTTTCAACCTGGCCGCCTGGTACGCCTCCGAAAGCGGACGTACCATTGTCGGCACCCTGTTCAGCGTGGCCATGATTCTGCTGCTGGCCATTGCCTTATGGCTGACACTGGCCAGCCTGATCGAGCACAAGCTCAACCCCAGCGCCAACCACGCGATACCCTCGGCTCGCGCCCAGACCCTGCTGTCGTTGTTTCGCAATGCACTGGCCATCACCCTGTTGACCATGACCATAATGATCGTGCTGGCCGAGATCGGCATCAATATCGGCCCGCTGATCGCCGGCGCCGGGGTCCTGGGTCTGGCCATCGGTTTTGGTGCACAAAAACTGGTGCAGGACATCATTACCGGTATCTTCATTCAGGTAGAAAACGCCATGAATACCGGCGATGTCGTCACTGTGGGGGGCATTACCGGCACTGCCGAACGCCTCAGCATCCGCTCGGTGGGCATTCGTGACCTTTCCGGTACTTACCATGTAGTACCCTTCTCCAGCGTGGACACCGTCTCCAACTACATGCGTGAGTTCGGCAATCATCTGGGCGAATACAACATCGCCTATCGCGAGAATATCGATGAAGCCATTGAGCAGCTCCAGCTCGCCTACGAAGCGCTCAAGGAAAATACCGAGCATGGCCACAAGCTGCTTGCCCCCCTCGATGTGGCCGGTGTCACTACCCTTGGCGATAACGGGGTAACCATTCGGGTCATCATCAAGACAACCCCCGGCGATCAATGGGGCGTGGGGCGCGCTTACAACCGCCTGGTCAAGATGCACTTCGACGCTGCGGGTATCGAGGTTCCCTTCCCGCATACCACGCTGTACTTCGGTCAGGACAAGAACGGCTCGGCGGCTCCCGCCAACCTGCGTGTCATGCAGCAGGATTTCACCATCGATGGCAGCCCCGCAGGCCAACCCAAGCCCCAGGGCCATGCCACCGATGACCGCTTCAATCCGTCTGCCGCCAGAGAAAAGCCCAGGATGGAGTCCGGCGACAGCAAGGGCCTCTCGCCCTCCGACGCTCCGAATGATCCCCAGGAATAACTCCTATAACGCAATCGGGGGCGCCACTAATGGCGCCCCCGGTGGTTTTATTACCTGATGGCATGGCGTTATCGCTGGGCCTGGGCTGCCTCCTTGGCTTCCATATTTGGCTTGCGCTCTTCCGGCTGCGGCAACGCGGGCAGGGACTTGTCGAGCAGCTCGACACTTTGACGATAGTAGAGCTGGCTCTTGTTGTGCTCACCCAGGTTGGCGTACAGCCTGGCCAGCTCGGCACACACCACGCCGCTCGGGCGCTGGCGCTGGCTTGCTTCGAAGTATTCCTGTGCCTTGCCCCAGTAGGAGTTGCGCAATGCCAGGCGCCCTAGAGTCAACAACAGATCGGGATCATTGGGGCGCTCCTGCAGCCACTTCTCGGCATGCACCAGCTGACGCGCCGGATCGACGTTCAGCAGCCCGTAGCGCAGCACCAGACGGCTATCCCAGTGCTCCTTGAGCGAGTGGCGCAGCAGGCGCTCGGCAATCACCTCTTCCTTACCACGCATCAAGGTCTCGGTGTACAGCACGATCAGCTCGATGTTGCCGCGCAGCGCATCCGGCATGTCGGCCCATAGACTACGCACCCGCTCGATATTGCCTGGATCGCGTGCCTCGTGGATCAACAGCTCCTTGTAGGCGCGTTGTTCAAGCTGATTACGCTCCTCGGGCGAGATCAATTGACGTGCCGCCAGACGTGGCATCAGACGCCGCAACCCCTCCCAGTCGCTGACGCTAAGATAAGCCTGCTTGAGCTGTTTGAGCACCTGCGGGTGATTGGGCAACTGCCGATCGAGACGGGTAAGTATGGCCAGGGCTTCTTCGTACTGCTGACGATCAAGCATTAGCTGTACCTGCACCAACCCCACCGCGGTATCGGCACCCTCGGTGGAGAGGTGCGCACGCTTGAGCAGCGTATCCGCTTGCTCGTAGTGCCCCTGATAGTGAGCCGCCAGTGCTGCGGATAGATAGTTGACCAGGGGAGTACTGGAATCATCGGCGGCCTTGACCAGCGATTTCTCGGCACGTTTCCAGCGTCCTTCGGCCAGTGCCACGAGACCGCGCACTGTACGTTTCATGGCGTTGCGATGACGGGTACGCTGATTCCACACCTTAAATCGGCTGACCGGATGCCTCAGGCGCATCAGCACGCGCAAGGCAAAATGCAGCACCAGGAATAGCGCCAATAGCAGTATCAGGCCGAACCAGAACGAGGTCTGATAGGAAGTGTCACCGATGCGAACCAGCCAGTAGCCAGGCATCGATACCATCAGCTGGCCGAACAACGCTCCCAGAGCCAGGCCGAGAAGGACGATCAGCAGCAGCTTTCTCATGCGTCATCTCCTTCATCGCGCGCGCCGAAGCGACGCTCGATGAACTCGGCCAGGGCTTGTTGTGAGCCACTGATGTCAGGCAGCTCGGGCTGAATATTCGCCCCCTTGAGCTCTTGCAGCCGCTCGATGACTGCCTGCACTTCGCTACTTTCCGTATCGTAGTAGTTATCGATCAACCCCAGGGTCTTGTCGAGGCTCGCTTCATATAGCCCCTGCTCCTCCTTGAGGAGCGCCAGCTGGGCCTGCTCCAACAGCAACCGGGCACTCTGGCGCAGATAAGATTCCTGTTCGGGTGCAATCAGTCCTTCCAGGGCCTCGTCATGGTGACGGATAACCACCAAGTCCTTGAGTTCCTGACCAAAGCGCGAGAGCTGCTCTTGCCAGCGGCCGGTCGGCGCCTCCTCGATACCGGAACGGGCCGGGATCTCTTCGAGCTCCCGCGACAGCGGCAACTGCGCCAGACGCTGCTGCTGGGCATCGAGTGCCAGGTAGAGACCGGTGCGGTCCACCTGGGGTACCCCATCCAGAATCGCCAATTCGGAAGCGATGGCTCGGCGAATGGAGAGCAGCGCGGGGTTATCGGCTTCATTCAAGCGCGCATCGGCAGTACGCAACAACGCCGCGGCTCCCTCCACGTCACGCTCCAGCTGCAGCCGCTGGTTGGCCAGGCGTAGCAGGTAAGCGGCTTCGGCATGCAACCACTCCCGCGGGTCAGCTTCCTGTTCGCGCGAAAGCTCGGCGAGAACCTGGTCCAGCGCCTCGTCGACTTCACTGCGATAGCGGCTGAACTCACTCTGCATCGACTCAAGCCCTGCGCTCAGCTCGGCATCTCGACTCTGTTCACCTTCCACCAATTGCGCCTGCAGTCCGGCAACTTCCTCGGTAGCCGTTGCGGCTTGCGTCTCCAGCTCGGCCAGACGCTGTTGCTGTGTTCCTAGACGCTCCCAGACATTCCAGGCAAACAACGCAACACCGAGGCCCAGCAGTAGTACTAGAATCAGTGCCAGCAAGCTGATGCCACGCCCACCTTTACCGCTTCCATTGCCATCGTTGGCTGGTGGAACCGGCTTTTGACTACCGCCGGCTGCAGCCGGTGTGCTGGCTTTGTCAGCGTCGGCCTGGCCCGTGGTGGTTTTATCCGCTGTTTTTTTATCCGTAGCTGTTTTGCCAGACGCTGCCTTACCAGCCTCGGGACTGGCCGTCTGCGCAGCGGAACTGCTCTTGCCGGGAGCCGAAGCAGGCTTGGCAGAGTCGGCAGCGGGCTCATTGGCAAGCGGGCGAGTCACGGCTGGCTTGTCATTCTGTGGCTCAGCGCCGGCAACCGAACCGGCCTTGTCGACAGCAGGCGTAGACTGACTGCTCTGCGGTGCCGGCGAGTTGCCGCTCTCGGTGCGGCCTTTATTGGATTTGGCCTTGCGCGGCGCGGCCTTGCGGCCTTGGGCGCCTTGGTCCTGGCCGACAGGCGCCTTGCGCTCGTCCTTATCGTTGGTCTGCTTACTCATCTGTCGCTAGCCCTTTTCGAGATCGTCGTGATCGACATCGGCATTCTCCGAGCCACAGCTCGCGGCCACCGCATCGGCGAGCGCCGCAGGTGTTGCACCCGCTGCCACCACGGGAGTGCGAAAACCCAGGTTGACGGCCAGTGTAGCCAAACGGCGACTGGACACGATTAGCGGTTGGTTCAAGGCGGCCCTGGTACACCACCCTGCCACATGCCCAAGCAACTCTGCGCTACTCACCACCAACGCCCTGAAATCACCTTGTGCCAGACACGCTTGCAAGGCAGGTGAAGGAGCCTGCAAGCGGCGCTCATAGAGCGCCAGCCGGGTCACCTTTGCGCCACGCGCAATCAATGTCTCAGTCAGTAACATGCGTCCGCCCTCGCCAGCGGCAAGCAACACACGGCAGCCCTCAAGCGAGCCCAGCGAAGCCAGCTGTAATAACGCTTCGCTGGTATCTTCACCAGCCGTTGACGGCGGCACCCGTACCCGTACACCCAGCAACTCATGCAAGCGCGCTGCCGTTGCCGTTCCCACGGCATACCAGGCCGTACCCAGCGGCAATTGGGGCCAGTAACGATCCAGCGCCTGCTCCACACATTCCGCTGCAAAGGGGCTCACCACCACCACCTTATGGTAATGATCGAAGTCGAGCCAGGCCTGGCGTACGTCCGGCTGCTCCGGCAACGCTGCCAGCGTCATGACATCAAGGTGGCCCACTTCGAAGCCACGTGCCTCAATGGCAGCGGCCAAGGGAGCGGCCCGCTCGCCGGGCCGACAAATCAGGACGGGGCGACCGCTCATTCAAGCACCGTAAACCTGTGCCAGGATTTCCCCGGCTCCCTGCTCCAGCAAGTCTTCGGCGACGCGGATACCCAGAGTTTCCGGCTCATGAATCGAACCACGCCCTTCGGCACGCAACACCTCGGTACCTTCAGGGTTGCCTACCAGAGCACGCAGCCATAATGTCTGGCCATCATTCTCAAAGGTAGCGTAACCCCCGATGGGCACCTGGCAGCCGCCCTCGAGACGCGTATTCATGGCGCGCTCCGCCCGCACCCGGGTCGAGGTGTCCGGATCGTCCAGTGGCGCCAACAATGCAATGAGTTCCGGATCGTTGATGCGGCACTCGATGCCCAGCGCACCCTGACCGCAGGCCGGCAGACATACCTCGGGAGGAAGTTCCTGGGCGATGCGCTGACTCAGCCCCAGTCGCTTGAGCCCGGCTGTGGCCAGAATAATCGCGTCGTATTCACCGTCATCGAGCTTGGCCAGCCGTGTCTGCACATTGCCACGCAGAAACAAAATCTGCAGATCGGGGCGCCGTTCACGAATCTGCAATCCGCGACGCAGGCTCGATGTACCGACACGGGCACCTTCAGGCAGCTCATCCAGCGAGCCATAATCATTGGAAACAAGAGCATCAGTGGGTTCGGCACCAGCGAAAATCACCGAGAGCCCCAGGCCTTCGGGGAACTGCATCGGCACATCTTTCATCGAGTGCACGGCGATATCGGCACGCCCGTCGAGCATCG
>DXFC01000280.1 GCA_019114645.1 Candidatus Halomonas stercoripullorum | reverse complement strand
CACCATGGAGAGCAGAATCGCCGCACCGTAGCCAATATGCTCACTGGTCTCGCCGGTTGCCATGTTCACCGCCACTGGTGCCAATGCCAGACCAATCACCATGATCACCGGCCCCACCACAACTGGCGGCAGCAAGCGGTGCAACCAGGCGGTACCTTTAAGCCGTACTACCTGGGAAACGAGGATATAGACCATACCGGCCGCCATCAGCCCGCCCAGCGTCGCCGATATGCCAAAGCTGGCGATCGACCCCTGGATCGGCGCGATAAAAGCGAACGATGAAGCCAGAAAAACCGGCACGGTGACACGTGTCACCCCATGGAAAATGAGGGTACCCACCCCAGCGGTAAACAGCGCTACGCTAGGGTCAAGCCCGGTCAGTAGCGGCACCAGCACCAAGGCACCGAATGCGACAAACAACATCTGCGCTCCGGTCAGCATCACCTTGAGCGGTGAGTCTTTTGACAACGGTGCGCTGGCTACGGATTCGTTCATCAGGCGTTTTCCTTTCTTTTATATCATTCTGGAAACAAAGAGGTGACTCACAAAAACGCCCCTGGATCAAAATCTCAGGGGCGTTTTTTCATTCATTGTCGCTATCGGGTTCCAAAAATCTTGTCACCGGCATCACCAAGTCCCGGGACGATATAGCCATGCTCATCCAGATGATCGTCTATACCGGCGGTGTAAATCTCGACATCGGGATGTGCCTCCTGCACCCGCTGAATGCCTTCGGGAGCGGCCACCAGCACAATGACCTTCATTAGCGGGCAACCACGATCACGCAGCATATCCAGCGTCGCCACCATGGTACCGCCAGTGGCCAGCATGGGATCGATCACAATCGCCATTCGCTCTTCGAGATCTCCGGCGAACTTGGCGAAATAGGGCACCGGCTCAAGCGTCTCTTCATCGCGATAGAGTCCCACGACACTGATCCGGGCACTGGGGATCAGATCGGTCACGCCATCCAGCATGCCAACCCCGGCACGCAGGATCGGCACGATGGTAACCTTCTTGCCTTTGAGCAAGCTCACCTTCATCGGTGTGCCGCTCCAGCCATTGATGTACTGTTCCTCCAGCTCCAGATCCTTGGTCGCCTCGTAGGTCAGCAGTTTGGCCAGCTCCCCGGCCAACTCGCGAAAGCTTTTGGTACTGATGCCCGCCTCGCGCATCAGACCCAGCTTGTGCTGGACCAGCGGATGTTGAATGGCATGAACGCTCATGAAAGGCCTCTTGGCGTAATATGAAAGGGGCAGCGCAGGCGCAGCGAATCTCGCGCATTTTACCCGCAACCCGGCGTCAGGTTAAGGGCGTTTCGGCCACGGTCGGCAACTGCCAGTCAATCGGCTCGCGCTTATTGGCTTGAAGAAAGGCGTTGGCGCGAGAGAAATGGTGGTTGCCGAAGAAGCCACGATAAGCAGACAGCGGTGAAGGGTGCGGCGACTCCAGCACCAGATGCCGGGAGCTATCTACCAGTGTCCGCTTCTGCCGCGCATGGCTACCCCACAACAAGAATACACAAGGTGGCGCCTGTTGACTGACCAGGGCAATGGCACGATCAGTGAAGGTTTCCCAGCCCTGCCCGCGGTGGGAACCCGCTCTGCCCCGCTCCACTGTCAGCGAGGTGTTGAGCAACAGAACCCCCTGGCGCGCCCAGTGCTCGAGATTGCCATGCGTCACGGGCTGAAAGCCCACATCAGTGGCCAGTTCCTTGTAGATATTGAGCAGTGAAGGAGGTACCGGTACGCCTGCCCGGACTGAAAAGCAGAGCCCATGCGCCTGACCGGGGCCGTGGTAAGGATCCTGGCCGAGAATGACCACCTTCACCTGCTCCAGCGGTGTCAGCTCGAAAGCACGAAACCAACACGACGAGTGCGGGTAAATCACCTTTCCGGCAGCTTTCTCGGCAGCCAGAAACTCGCGCAGCGCCCGCATGTAGGGAGCGTTGAACTCATCCCCCAACCCCTGCTGCCAGCTTGCGGGCAACGGTGCGCTCATGGCATCACTCCCTGGCCACCCCTTGGCTTAACGCCTGATCTGGTTCGCCAACGGCTCGACATAGGTGATACCCATATCCCACGGGAACTGGATCCAGCAATCCTGCGCCACTTCCGTCAGGTACTGGTCGACCAGCGGACGTCCTTCAGGCTTGGCATAGACGGTCACGAAATGCGCCTTGGGCAGCATTTCGCGCACCTTGCGCGCGGTCCTGCCGGTATCCACCAGGTCATCGACCAGCAGCCAGCCGGCACCATCGTGATCAACGCCCTTGATCACGTCCAGACCGCCCTGCTCCATGTAATCGTAGCTCTTGATACAGACGGTATCGATCAGGCGCACATTGAGTTCGCGGGCAATCAGGGCGGCAGGTATCAAGCCGCCCCGGGTAATGGCCACGATACCGTCAAAATCGCGTTCGACCAGGCGGTGACAAAGCTCGCGCACGTCACGATGGAGCTGATCCCAGGAAACAGTGAAATGCTGATGGTAGCGAATTTGGCTCATAGCGGGATCATTCATCCTCGTTGAAAGAGCAGACGGCGAAGACGCCAAGCCAGCTTCGCGGACCTTGCTCGACCCACCGAGTTCCGGGAGATCGACAATGGTGGCCGTTTCCACCACCTGCCCTCCCATCCGGGTAATCAATTTGGACGCC
>DXFC01000279.1 GCA_019114645.1 Candidatus Halomonas stercoripullorum | reverse complement strand
GGAAGCGCCCCTGTGCCGTCAGATGCAGCACCAAACCGCCTAGTTTGTAGCGCGTAACCGAGCCAATAAAACCACCTAGGCCGACTAACAGAATCTCTTTCATGATGCGCTCAAGGCCGTCTTTTAGGCGCTGAACGTACCGGCTTCTGCTGCCCACGGCGATCGGTTTTTTTTCTGCTTCGCACCTCGCCGCCGGTTTTGGCGCTGGCTTTCGCTCTGTTTTTTGCGCCACTTCTTGCCTGGGCACCGGTATTCTGGCGTGAGCGTTCGGGCGCCCCTTTGCCTCTGGCTTTGGCTCCACGACGCGGCGATTTGCTGTGTGCTTTTTTCTGCGAGCTTTTACGTTGCTGGGGGGCTTCGGCCGGGGAGTCCCCCACGGCGGTCAACAAAACCTTCAACTCTTTTGCAGTGAGGTCCCGCCACTCGCCTACCGGCAAGCCCTTCAGCCCTACATTCATGATCCTGATGCGCTCAAGCCGAACCACTTCATAACCAAAGTACTCGCACATCCGGCGAATTTGGCGGTTAAGCCCTTGTACCAGGGTAATGCGCAATATGGTAGGTGCCTCTTTACTGACTTTGCACTTCTTCGTCATGGTACCCAGTATGGGCACGCCCTGGCTCATTCCCTCAATAAAGTCATCCCGGATCGGTTTGTTCACCGTTACCAAGTACTCTTTTTCATGGTGATTACCGGCGCGCAAAATCTTGTTAACCAAATCGCCGTTGTTGGTTAAAAAGATCAGCCCCTGGGAGTCTTTATCCAGCCTGCCAATCGGGAAGATCCGGGTGCTGTGCTTAACAAAATCAACAATATTGTCCCGCTCGCTGCTCTCCGTTGTGCTGACAATCCCGACCGGTTTATTGAGTGCTATAAAGACAAAATCCTCGGCTTCGCGAGGCTCGATCAGTTGACCATTCACCTTGACCACATCGCCCGGCACCACCTGACTGCCTACCTCGGCACGCTTGCCGTTCAGGTAGACATTGCCCTGCTGAATGTAGCGATCCGCCTCCCTGCGTGAACAGATTCCGCTTTCACTGATGTACTTATTCAACCGTATCGGGTTGGTATCGAGCATAGAGCGATCACTTGTAGAGGAGCTATGGGATTATCGATATGGTCGTCATCACCTCGCGCACCACCACGCTGCCAAGCCGTAGTGCCCCGCCATAGCAATCCGTATGGGTTACAGCACGCTAGACGTTAACTCCCGCCCGGATGGCGCGCGCGGCGTGAAGCTTCTTGTAGCTCTCGATCAGGCGCTGATGTTTCTCCAGCCCTTCAAGCTGCATATTGGTGGGTTCAAGACCATGGAAGCGCACTTCGCCCTGCACCGAGCCGACCACTGCCGCCATGGTCTCTTCGCCGAACATCCGCCCCAGGTTGGGCAGGAAGTCGCCCAGTGACAGTTCGTCGTCAAGCACGATCTCCAGCACCGTGCGTACGGCCTGGTAGAAGAGCCCACGCGCTACCGTGTTGTCGTTGTACTCAAGGAACATCTCGACCCGCTCCAGCGCTTCTTCATGCTGCTGTAGCGCCAGGTTGATCAGTAGCTTGAGTTCCAGGATGGTCAGCTGGCCCCAGTCGGTATTCTCGTCGAACTCGATACCGATCAGGGTGATGATGTCCATGTGCTCATCGAGCTGGGATTCTTCCAGTCGGTCAAGCAAGGCTTCCAGTTGAGCGTCACTCAGACGGTGCAGGTTGAGGATGTCTTCACGGAACTGCAGCGCGACGTTGGTGTTGTCCCACACCAGGTCGTCCACCGGATACACCTCGGAGTAACCCGGCACCAGGATTCGGCATACCGGCGCGCCAAGCTCCTCGCGAATGGCCATGTACGACTCCAGCCCCATCTCTTCGAGAATGCCGAAGAGTGTTTCGGCCTCTTCTGCGTTGCTCTTGGTCCCGTGGCCGGAGAAATCCCATTCGCAGAACTCGACATCTGGCGTCGCGCTGAAAAAGCGCCACGAGACCACACCCGAGGAGTCAATAAAATGTTCAACGTAGTTGTTGGGCTCGGTGACCGCTTCGGAACTGAAGGTGGGGGGCAAAAAGTCGTTGAAACCTTCGAAACTGCGCCCCTGCAGCAATTCGGTAAAGGTGCGTTCCAGTGCTACCTCAAAGCTGGGATGCGCTCCGAAGCAGGCGAATACGCCACCCGTCTTGGGGTTAATCAGCGTGACGTTCATTACCGGGAACTGGCCTCCCAGAGAGGCATCCTTGACCAGCACCGGGAAGCCCTGGGCTTCCAGCGCCTCAATGCCTTTGAGAATATCGGGGAACTTCTCCAGCACTTTCTGCGGCACGTCGGGTAGCGCCAGCTCTTCTTCGATGATCTGCTTCTTCACTGCCCGCTCGATGATCTCGGAGAGACACTGCACCTGGGCTTCATGTAGCGTGTTGCCGGCACTCATGCCGTTGCTGAGGTAGAGGTTCTCGATCAGGTTGGAGGGGAAGTAGACCGTTTCGCCATCCGACCGACGCGCAAACGGCAGCGCCACGATACCGCGATCCGCACGGCCGGAATTGGTGTCAATCAGATGGGAGCCGCGCAGCTCTCCCTCGGGATCGTACACTTCACGGGTGTAGGCATCGAGAATGCCGGCGGGCAACTCGTCATTGGGCCCTGGCTTGAACCACTTCTCGTTGGGATAGTGAACGAACTCACTATTGGCGATCTCTTCGCCGAAATACTGATCGTTATAGAAGAAATTGAAGTTGGTTCGCTCGATGAACTCGCCCAGCGCCGAGCACAGGGCGCTCTCCTTGGTGGAGCCCTTGCCGTTGGTAAAGCACATCGGCGAGGCGGCGTCACGCAGGTGCAGCGACCAGACGTGAGGCACGATGTTACGCCAGGAGGCGATCTCGATCTTGATGCCCAGATCGGCAATGATGCCGGTCAGGTTGGCGATGGTCTGCTCCAGCGGCAGGTCCTTGCCCTCAATCCAGGTACCCTCTTCGCCTTCGGCTTGCCCCAGTGACTTGCCCATCAATAGCGCCTGGGCATCTTCGTCGATGTTCTCCACCACCTCGATCTCAAACTCCGGGCCGGTCTGTACCACTTTCTTTACCGTGCAGCGATCGATGGAGCGCAAAATGCCCTGGCGATCTTTTTCCGAGAGGTCTTCGGGTAGCTCCACCTGGATCTTGAAGATCTGCTTGTAACGGTTCTCCGGGTCGACGATGTTGTTCTGCGACAACCGGATGTTCTCGGTGGGGATATTACGCGCGTTGCAATACACCTTGACGAAGTACGCCGCACACATCGCTGACGAGGCCAGAAAATAGTCGAACGGCCCCGGTGCCGAGCCATCACCTTTGTAGCGAATCGGTTGATCGGAGATGACCGTAAAGTCGTCAAACTTGGCCTCCAGGCGGAGGTTGTCGAGATAATTGACTTTGATTTCCATGGCGGGGTACCGAGGCAAAAGGTGTGGCTGGAACGAGTGCGGCTGGAGGGGCGGTCAAGCAGACGCAGACAGCGCCGCGCAGTTTAGCACAGCCGCGCAGTGGTCGCTCCAATGCCCCGGCTGCCACCGGTTACCACCATTATTTTTTTCACGTCGACTCTCCTTTGAACCCAACGCAGATTAGACCTTGTTTCAGTCAACACGCTAGGCTCCTGTTATAGTCTAGCCATCGATGAAAACCCGTTGCCACCGGCTAGCAGGAAAAGGAGAGTTCCATGAGCAAGCGTATTCTAATGGTATTGACCTCCCACGATCGCCTCGGTGACACCGGCGAGCCCACTGGCTTCTGGCTGGAGAAGCTGGCAGCGCCCTATTATGCCTGCCTGGATGCCGGCGCCGAGGTAACCCTGGCTTCCCCCAAAGGCGGCCAGCCACCGCTGGACCCCAAAAGCGACGCCGAGGAGAGCCAGACCGATGCGACCCGGCGCTTTCAACAGGATGCCCAGGCGCAACAGGCACTGGCCAATACGCATAAATTGAGCGAGGTCAGCGCCGACGACTTCGATGCGGTTTTCTATCCTGGTGGCCACGGCCCGCTGTGGGATCTGGTGGAGGATGCCGACTCCATTCGCCTGATTGAAGCCTTCTGGGCTCAGCAAAAACCGGTCTCTGCCGTCTGTCATGCGCCCATTGTGTTGCTACATGCCCGCGACCCCCAAGGCGAGCTCATCATTCGCAACCGCCAGGTCACGGGCTTTACCAATGAGGAAGAAGAGGCGGTAGGGCTGACCAACGTAGTACCGCACCTGGTGGAAAACGCCCTGACTGCCGCCGGTGCGCATTACTCCAAGGCTGACGTTTTCGTCCCCTACACCCGCCAGGATGGTTTGCTGATCACCGGTCAGAACCCACCCTCCTCTGAACCGGTCGCCCAACTGCTTTTGAAGGCGCTCGACAAGTAAGGCTGTTCTCCAGTACATAACGAACCGATCCTTACCACACGAATGCGAACTCCTTTAAGGCGACCCCATCGCCTGGCTCTGGCGACAGTGCCTCCCCGCGTCTTCGCCTTCTGCCACACTTTTGGGTTGACTGTGTGGATTGCCGTAGCAGAGGGGCGTACGGCACTGATCCTGCCAGGCTTGCTTCTGCTGGCCTGGCCAGGTATCGCTTACCTGCACGCCAGCCTGGTGCAAAACTCCAAGCAAGCCGAGTTTCGCAACCTGCTATTTGACTGTTTGCTGTTCGGCGTATGGTGCAGTGTGCTCGATTTCTACGTGCTCGCCACCCTGACCATCGGGCTTTCCTGCCTGATGAATAATATGGTGGTGGGTGGATTGAGGCGCATGACACTTGCGCTGCTGCTGTTCCTTGGTGGTGCCGCGGGCTGGAGCCTGGTGACCGGACTGACATTTCGCCCGTGGGTCAGCACCGGGCTGGATATTTATCAAAGCGTCGG
>DXFC01000278.1 GCA_019114645.1 Candidatus Halomonas stercoripullorum | reverse complement strand
GGTACCCAAGGTGTCGGGGAGTTGCTGGATCAAGGTGGTGTCGAGGGTTTCTTCGTAGTCGAAATAGGCGGCGGCCTGCTCAAGTTCACAGATTTTGTGCAGCGGCGGCGATTCCAGCAACTCCTCGGTTTCGGGATCGCGATAGCCGATGAAACGGCCATATTCGGCATCATCCAGCTGATCGCAAGGCGTTAGAGTTTCCATCCACGGCACCAGCCCGACCACATCGCCGCTCTCGCGCAGACCCCAGGCGAGAATGGGCAGGCCGTATAGGGGGTCAGGAGCCGAGGCGAGGCTATACACCATCTCGAGATTGTCGAGTTCGGGGGAAAGACGTATCAGGCGCTGTCTGGCCTGACGCTTCTGGCGCATCGTATCCAGATCAATGACCCGGGCAGGGCGAAGTGACGCTGTCATACCCATGTTCCTCCCTCCAGTTGCTGCAAGGGCCGAGCAGAAGCTTCGGCTGCGACGAGTCTGACGGGATCGACTCCTACCTCACTACCATCACCAATAACACAGACTGGCCCTGCAAGTTAAGCCTTTGTCTGAATGGTTGCGTTAGCGTGGTAAATCAGCCGTGCGCCAAGCAGCAGTGCCGCGGCGGTCAGCCCGGCGATCAGGCCGATCCAATAGCCATGCACCCCGAGTGGCTCGACCCACCCAGGCAGCCCGCGAGTACCGAGCCAGTGGCCACCGCCCAGACCGATTGCCCAATAGGAGAATAGCGTAATGAGCATGATGACCCGGGTATCCTTGTAGCCCCGCAAAGCCCCGGCCAGGTTGATCTGCAAGGAGTCAGATACTTGGTAGAGCATGGCCAGCAGTACAAGAGACAAGGCCAGGCGCTGGACAGCGATGTCATGGGTGTACAGTGTCATGACCGACTCTGCCGTAAACCACAACAAGGTACTGTTGCACAGTGCCGCCAGCAGCGAAATCATGACACCGTTCCAGGCCACCAGCCGGGCGTGCGATAAGCGCCCTTGGCCAATGGTATTGCCGACCCGGATGGTAAGCGCCATGCTGAGTGACAAAGGCAGCATGAAAAGTATCGACGTATAGTTCAACGCTACCTGGTGGGCACCTACCGTGACCTCTCCCAGGCTGGCAATAAACAGGGAGATCAGGGAGAACAGCGTCACTTCAACGAAAATCGCTACGCCAATCGGCATCCCGACATACAGCAGCTCGCTGACCAGCTTCCAGCGAGGCGGGGTCGCGGAGTGCCAGAGCGAAACGCTGCCGTAGGCCCGCGAATGTCGTGAATAAAGCATCATGGTCAGGCACATGACCCACATGGAGAGTGCGGTGGCGATACCGCAGCCCCAGGCTCCCAGGGCCGGCAGCGCCTGTATCCAGGTGGGCAGCCAGTTGCCGAACAGCGCGGTGAGTCCGTCGCCACCATAAATCAGCAGGTAGTTGCTGGGGATATTGACGCCCAGCCCCACCAGACTGATCCACAGGGTTGGTCGGGTATGGTTCATGCCGTCTGAGAAGGCACGCAAGGCCTGGAACAGGGCGATGCCGGGCATGCCGAAGGCGAGGGCAGACAAATAAGCCATCGACTGCCGGGCGACCTCGGGGGGGACCTCCATCAAGCGAAAAATCGGGGGTACCGTAAACCACAGCAGACAGGCAGCGGTCACGCCCAGCCCCAGCGCCACCCACAGTGCCTGATGCACGCTGGGCCGGATACGCTCTGTCGCGCCCGCACCCAACAGCTGGGCCACGATGGGCGTCAACCCCATCAGGGTACCCGTCATGAACAGCATGAGCGGCAGCCACAGGCTAGAGCCGACAGAAACCGCTGCCAGGTCGGTGGCGCTTACCCGTCCTGTCATCATCACGTCGGCGACGCTCATGCCGGCCTGGGCCAACTGGGCGCCACAAATAGGCAACGCGAGTCGAATCAGCGACCCGGTCTCTTTGCGGCTGACCCGCAGAAAGTGGGAGTAATGCTTCGCCAAGGGGAGCTCCATCACGGGATGCGCCAGACTAGGCGCCAGGGGCCGGTCATTTTACCAATTTCGGATGAATTTCGCTGTACTCATCAGAGACGTATACTATCGGCCAGCTTTAGCAGGGGGAGAAAGATTAGTGACGCATCGCCTGGAAGATGTGACGGCACTGTTTGATGGCCTGTTTGGGCCGCGCTATAACACCCGGCTGGAACGTGGTGGTGATGAGCCGCTTTATCGGCCCGCCGATGAGGCCTGCCCCTGGCATCGCGTGATATTTGCCAGGGGTTTTTTTGCCAGTGCCTTGCATGAGATCAGTCATTGGTGCATTGCAGGCGAGCAACGACGCTTGCTGGAAGACTACGGTTATTGGTATCACCCCGACGGCCGCAGTGCCGAGCAACAGCGTCTTTTTGAGGCGGCTGAAGTGGCACCCCAGGCGCTGGAAAAGCTGTTTTCCGCTGCCTGTGAATTGCCTTTTCATGTCAGCGTGGACAATCTCGACGGGCGTGTCGAGGTGGACCGGGAAGCGTTTCAGGCCCGTGTGGCTGCCAGGGCGGCGCGCTACGAGCAGGAGGGGTTGCCGCTGCGAGCAGCGGCGTTTCGGGCCGCCTTGCAACATTTTTATCAGCAGGGGCAGCCGCTCAAACAGGCTGTGACCTCGGGTCTTGCCATACTGGAGCGGGATCACAATGAGGGTCAGGGGGCCTTGTCGCGTTGAAACGCGAGGAGAGCCGTGTGACTTTCGCTTCTTCCGTCAAGGGCGTTAGGCTGTCAGCATCCTCCACTACGAGAGTGTGATCGTGCTTGACTCTTTATCTCAGAAACAGTTGTCGCAGGAGTTGTTGCCCCAGGAGCAGCGCTTCTTTGAGGCGCTACGTAGCGATAACTGGCCGGTACCGGAGCGCGCCTGGCGGCTTGATGAGGCCGGCCTCAGTGCGCCGGCGCTGGTCGAACTGTTCGAGAGTCAGTTAATGAGCCGCCACCTGGACTTGCATGCCCGCCGCCTGCAGGCCCGGGGGGAGGCCTTTTATACCATCGGCAGTGCAGGTCACGAAGGCAACGCCGCGATCGCGCGTGCCTTTCGGCATACCGATCCCGCTTTTTTGCACTATCGCGATGCGGCCTTTCTGATTCAGCGCAGTCGTGCGCTGACCGGTCAAACCCCGGTATGGGATCTACTACTCAGTTTTACCGCTTCAGCGGAAGACCCGATCTCGGGCGGGCGGCACAAGGTGTTGGGCTCAAGGGCGCTGCACATACCTCCGCAGACCAGTACGATTGCTTCACACTTGCCCAAGGCGATGGGTGCCGCTTACAGCCTTGGTTTATGGCGCAAACTGGGGGAAGCAGGGGAGTGGCCTGCCGACAGTGTGGTGATTTGCAGTTTCGGCGATGCTTCGTTCAATCACTCCACCGCTCAAGGGGCGATCAATGCCGCAGGCTGGACCAGCTACCAAGGGGTACCCATGCCTCTGGTGATGGTCTGTGAGGACAACGGCATTGGCATCTCCACGCCCACCCCGGCGGGCTGGATTGAAGCGAGCATGCGTTCGCGGCCCGGTATTCACTACCTCGCCTGTAATGGTCTCGACCTGCTCGATACCTGGCAGGCGGCTTGCCAGGCTGAAGCTATCGCCCGGCAGCGTAAACAGCCGGTATTCTTGCATATGCGCTGTGTCCGGTTATATGGACACGCCGGCTCCGACGCCCAGCAGGCTTACCTCCCACCGGCACGGATTGAGGCTGATGAGGCACGCGATCCCCTGCTGGTTTCGGCAGGACTGCTGCGACAGCATGGAATACTCGACAGCGCAGCCATCGAAGCGCTCTATCGTCGTGTTGCCGGACAAGTGGCGGACTTGGCCGAGGAGGCGATTCGTCGTCCCAAGCTAGAGACGGCTGAAGAGGTAATGGCCAGTATTGTTCCGCCGGCTCGCCCGGGCCGGGCGCAAGCCCCGCAGGACGAAGTGGACACCACTCCGGCTCCCATGGCCCGGCTGCTCAACCAGGCACTACAGCGACTGATGCAGCGTTATCCACACCTGGTCATGGCTGGCGAAGATATTGGCCGCAAAGGCGGAGTCTATGGCGTCACCCAGCGGCTGCAAGCCCAATTCGGCCCTCAGCGTGTTATCGATACCCTGCTCGACGAGCAGAGCATTCTCGGGCTTGGCATCGGCATGGGCCAGAGCGGTCTGGTACCGATAGTGGAGATCCAGTTTCTTGCTTATCTGCACAATGCCGAGGACCAGCTGCGTGGCGAGGCGGCGACACTTAGCTTCTTCTCCAACGGCCAGTACACCAACCCGATGGTAGTACGGATAGCCGGTCTCGGTTACCAAAAAGGCTTTGGTGGGCACTTTCACAATGACAACGCCATTGCGGTGCTGCGCGACATACCCGGGCTGCTGGTGGCGTGCCCGTCAAACGGTGCCGACGCCGTGGGCCTGTTGCAGGAGGCCGTGCGCCTGGCCGATGAAGAGCAGCGTGTGGTAGTGGTGATTGAGCCCATTGCCCTGTACCACACCCGGGATCTGCTTGATGAAGGGGATCGGCAATGGTGCCATGTGGATCCAGGGCCGGAGCATCACCTGGCGGTAGGTGATCCGGGGGTGTGGGGTGAAGGGCGGGAACTTGCCATCATCAGCTACGGCAACGGGGTCTACCTCTCACGCCAGGCAGCGGCGAGCCTGGAAGCGGAAGGGATTGCGCTGCGCATCATCGACTTGCGCTGGCTGACGGCGATTGACCACGGAGCGGTACTCCGCAGTGTGGCCGACTGCGCCCAGGTTCTGCTGGTTGATGAGTGTCGACGCAGCGGTTCACTTAGCGAAGAGCTCATGGCGAACCTGGTGGAGCGCGGCATGCCGGGCGAAAAGTTGCATCGCCTGACGGCCAAGGACAGTTTCATTCCGCTGGGACGAGCCGCCACGCTCACGCTGCCCTCGGTAACCGATATCGTGGCGCAAGGGCGCCGTTTGACGCGGGCTGCTGATCGGTGAGATCACACCTTTCCTAGCTGCTCGTGCAAACGTAGCATCACCTCGACTTCATGTTCGGGACGCAGCGGTTCGAGTCCCATTTCGCCAAACAGCGCGCTGCGTGCCCGGCTCCAATCACCGCTCGCCAACTCGGGATACAGGCTATCGGCAGGGGCCAGCTCAATGAAAGGGTCGATACCGTAGGTGTCGAACAAACGGGCCAGGGCGGCTTCGTCACTATAGATACCGGCGGTATAGAGCGTGGCATTGAAGTGATCGTTTTCGAGTTCGCGGATCACATCCAAAGGACTGGCGCCGAAGTTGTGCAGCTCCTCCAGACTATAGCCGTTGAGTTCATTGAGCTCGTCGTCGAGCCAGGTATCGTCGGGCTGAATCAGGGTGTGTTTGATACGACCGTCGGCAAGTGCCCAGGCAATGGCCAGGGGCAGGTCGTTATCGTCGCCGGTCTCGACGGCAATGAATCCGGGCAATTCGGTCATATCATGACTCCTGTCGGGTGTGGCCAGCGCACCGCTTTTTGTCCGTGACGGGCACCTGGAAGAAGCGTTGCGCGGTGTCGCTGGTGGCGCGGGCAAGTTCCGCTTCGTCAATGCCTCGCCAGTGGGCAATCTCGCGTACGATCCAGGGCAGTAGCGCGGGCTCGTGGCGCCTGCCTTTCAGTTTGGCAGGTAAATTGCGCGGTAGCAGGTAAGGGCAGTCGGTTTCCACCATTAGCCGGGCGAGTGGAATGTTGCTGACCAGTTCACGTAGATGATGCCCGCGTCGCTCGTCACAAATCCATCCGGTCAGGCCGATATGCAGATCCAGATCGAGATAACCGTAAAGGGTGTCGCGGTCGGCGGTAAAACAGTGAACCACGGCAGCGGTGATGTCATCGCGCCAGGCATGCAGTATTTCACGCATGCGGCGACCAGCGTCCCGCTCATGCAGAAATAGCGGCTTGCCGCTCTCCGCCGCCAGACCCAGCTGCGCCTCGAAGGCACGCTCCTGCTCCGCCGGGGTAGAGAAATTCCGGTTGAAATCGAGCCCACACTCGCCGATGGCCACCACTTCAGACTGCTGGTGGAGTTCGCGCATGGCAGCGGCCAGGCCGGCGTCCCACTGGCTGGCATCGTGGGGATGCACGCCGGCGGTGGCGTACAGGCCCGGGTGGCGTTGGGCCAGTGTCACCGCCTGCCGGGCATGGGCCAGGTCGGTACCGGTGACGATCAGTGTGGTCACGTTGGCCTGGCGTGCCCGGTGCAGCACGGCGTCAAGATCACCTGCGAAGCTGGCATGAGTCAGGTTGGCGCCGATATCCACCAGCGGGGCGGGTGAGCGAAAGCGTAGTGCCTCGGGAAAAAACTCATCGGCAAGAGCGACATGATCAGCCAAGGGGAAGCTCCATCAGGTGTCTGGTCATTGTAGTCATCAGTGTTGCAAGCAACGCCGCGCCCGGCCAGTCATGCGGTACAATAGAGGCATCATGATCAATGAGGTAACCGCGTGACCCTGCTACGACTGGAACGTTTGCAACTCGCCTATGGTACTCATGTCCTGCTCAATGATGCCGAACTGGTGCTGGAGAAGGGAGAGCGCCTGGCGCTGGTAGGGCGCAATGGTACCGGCAAATCCACCCTGCTCAAACTGGTGGCCGGCGAGATTGTGCCTGACGATGGCGCTATCTGGCGTGCACCGGGGCTGAAGATCGGTGTGCTTGAGCAGGACTTGCCGAGCGCTTCCGGTGAAACCATCTTTGATGTGGTGGCCCAGGGCCTGCCCCAGGCGGGTGAATTGCTCGCCGAGTACCATCGTCTGGTGCAGTCTGACACTCCCGACATGCAGCGCATGGCAACCCTGCAGAGCCGCCTGGAGGCGGTGGACGGCTGGTCGTTTCACCAGCGTATCGATGTGGTATTGACCCGGCTGGGGCTGCCCGCCGATGACCTGATGGGTTCGCTATCGGGTGGATGGCGTCGGCGTGTGGCACTGGCCCGGGCGCTGGTGGCCGAGCCCGACCTGCTGCTGCTCGATGAGCCGACCAACCACCTGG
>DXFC01000277.1 GCA_019114645.1 Candidatus Halomonas stercoripullorum | reverse complement strand
CCGGACAGTTATCATGATGGGCACCAGGCAGGTAGCCGGTGCTCATCAGGAACTCATTGACAATTTCGGGCCCGGTAAAACGAAAGGTACGCTTGAACAAGCGCACCCAGTCGGAGTGGAGTAGGGGGTGGTGGAAGTCGAGCCAGCCGGCGAAGCTGCCATATTCCTTACGTAGCTGCTGAATGACACCGGCGTTGTGAATCGCGGCATCCACTTTGCGCCGGTTGCGAATAATGCCGGCGTCATTCAGAAGCCGTGTGCGTTCCCTGTCTCCATAGGCGGCAACTTGATCGACCTCGAAGTTGTCAAAAGCGTGACGGAATGCAGCACGCTTTTTCAGCACCGTCAGCCACGACAGCCCGGCTTGATTGATCTCCAATACCAGCCGCTCGAAGAGTGCTGCCTCGTCAGTGACAGGAAAACCGTATTCGCCGTCGTGGTAGGGCCCATGCCAGGGGTGACCCGGGGCCAGATCACAATAGTGCGACATATCCGCCTCTTTTTCTCATTAGGTATTGGCAAGCCAGGAGTGGCTTGTCACGATTGCCACATGGATTATTCTCAGGAGCCGCCGACATGAAAATCCTATCTGCAAAAGGTAACGCCAGAAAGACCACCCTGTTTTCCGCTCTGGCGGGCAGCGCAGCGATTCTGGCCTTTGCCCTGATGCCTGGCACCCCTTCACAGGCCGGGCCGGTAGTCGAAATGTACCAGGACCCTCATTGTGGTTGTTGCACGGACTGGGCTGACCATCTACGGGAAGCCGGTTTCGAGGTAGAACAGCACAAGACACGCGACATGCGCTCAATCAAGATGGAAAACGGCGTCACTCCCGAACTGGCTTCTTGCCATACGGCATTGATCGGTGGCTACGTGATTGAAGGCCATGTGCCGGCGGCGGATATTCAGCGCCTGCTGGAGGAGCAGCCTGACGTGGTTGGGCTGAGCGTGCCAGGTATGCCCCATGGCTCGCCGGGGATGGAGACCGGACGCTACGATGACTACGCTGTGCTGACCTGGCAGCATGATAACCGCACGCCGGAGATCTTCAGCAAGTACACTCACTGAGTTAGCACACCTTTACCACAAGGAGTTGGACATGCAGTACCTGCACACCATGGTGCGTGTCAGCGATCTGGATGCGTCGCTGCGCTTCTATTGCGATCTGCTGGGGTTGAAAGAGGTGCGTCGCAAGGAGAACGAGAAGGGGCGCTTCACCCTGGTTTTCCTGGCTGCACCGGAGGATGAGTCACGCTCCGCTGAACTCAAGGCACCGGAACTGGAGCTGACCTGGAACTGGGACCCGGAAGAGTACACTGGCGGGCGCAACTTCGGTCACCTGGCCTATCGGGTGGATGATATCTATGCGTTGTGCGAGCGCTTGCAAGCCGCTGGCGTTACCATCAACCGACCGCCCCGTGATGGCTACATGGCGTTTGTGCGCAGCCCTGACGGCATTTCGGTTGAACTGCTGCAGAAGGGCGAAGCGCTACCACCGCAAGAGCCTTGGGCTTCGATGGACAATACAGGAACCTGGTAAGCAAGTGTCTACGGAAGGAATCCTTGATCCATGAACAAGCGTCTCCCCGGTCGCGCACTGCTGCTGGCGCTGGTGGCCATGACCCTGGCGGCCTGTAGCAGTCAGCCATCTTCCACCGGATCCGCTCCCCGCACTGATAGCGGCTCTATTGATAGCCACCCGATTGTGGGGCAGCGCTGGAACTTGTTGCTGGTAGGTACCGATGAACGGCTCTCCATGCCCGAGACGCCCCACTTCAGCGTGGGAGCCGATGGCCGTGTGACTGGCAGTGATGGCTGCAATGCGCTGAATGGTCAGGTGAGTCTCGATAATGGCAACCGTATCGAGTTCGGCAATTTGGCGACCACGCGCCGTGGCTGCCCGCAGCTAGCGGATGCCCAGCGTGTCACCGATATGCTGGAAAACGCCTATCGCTTTCTGATCGATCATGACCGCTTGATCTTCTTCGGTCCCGATCAGCGGGTATTGGGCGGCTGGCGCCAAGCCAACTGATAAAAAACGCCCCCGATGGGTGATTATTCATCAGGGGCGTGCTTACCTGTGTATAGTTAATATCAGCGTTACAGCGCTGCAATCTTGTCGCGCTGTTCAATCAGCAGGTCGCGAGCGGTCTGGTACTCTTTCAGCTTGCCACGCTCCTTCTCCACTACCGCTTCCGGTGCCTTGGCGACAAAGCTTTCGTTGCCGAGCTTCTTCTCGATACCGCCGATCAGCTTGTCCTGCTTTTCGATCTCGCGGGTCAGGCGCGTCAGTTCCACTTCCTTGTCGATCAGGTCAGCCATGGGCACTAGCACTTCCATGTCCCCTACCAGTTGCGTGGCGGAGAGCGGAGCCTGTGCCGGGTCGTCGAGCCAGGTGGCGCTTTCCAGCTTGGCCAGCTTGGCCAGGAAGCGACGGTTGGCTTCCAGCCGCTCCCGGTCAGCGCTACCGCCCTTGGTCAGCAATATGTCCAGCGGCTTGCCCGGGGCGATATTCATTTCGGCACGAATGTTCCGTACCGCCACGATGACCCCCTTGAGCCACTCGATGTCGCGGGTAGCGGCTTCGTCAATGCGATCGCTGGCCGCCTGTGGCCAGGGCTGGTTCATGATCGATTCGCTACCGTCGCCGCTGGTCCTACCCGCCAGCGGCGCAATACGCTGCCAGATCTCCTCGCTGATGTAGGGCATCATCGGATGGGCCAGGCGCAGGATCGTTTCCAGTACGCGTACCAGGGTGCGGCGGGTGCCGCGTTTGGCCTCTGCACTGGCGCCTTCATCCCACAGTACTGGTTTGGAGAGCTCCAGGTACCAGTCGCAGTATTCGTTCCAGACGAATTCATAGAGCGCCTGGGAAGCGTGATCGAAGCGGAACTCTTCCAGGGCCTTGGTCACCTGGGCTTCGGTCTGCTGCAGGCGCGAGACGATCCAGCGGTCGGCCAGTGACAGTTCGACCGCCTCCCCGTCTGTACCACAATCCTGCCCCTCGGCGTTCATCAACACGTAGCGCGAGGCGTTCCACAGCTTGTTGCAGAAGTTGCGGTAGCCATCCAGGCGACCCATGTCGAACTTGATGTCGCGGCCGGTGGTGGCCTGGGACAGGAAAGTGAAGCGCAGGGCATCGGTGCCGTGGGGCTCGATGCCTTCGGGAAACTCGGCGCGAGTCGCCTTGGCGATGGCCTTGGCCATCTGCGGCTGCATCATGTTGCCGGTACGCTTCTCCAGCAGGGTATCCAGCTGGATGCCATCGATCAGGTCGATGGGGTCCAGCACGTTGCCCTTGGACTTGGACATCTTCTGGCCCTGACCGTCGCGCACCAGGCCGTGAACATAGACTGTCTTGAACGGCACTTCGCCAGTGAACTTCAAGGTCAGCATGATCATCCGCGCGACCCAGAAGAAGATAATGTCGAAGCCGGTGACCAGCACGCTGGAGGGATGAAAGGTTGCCAGCTCGGGCGTTCTGTCCGGCCAGCCCAGGGTGGCAAAGGTCCACAGCCCCGAGCTGAACCAGGTGTCGAGTACATCTTCGTCCTGGGTCAGGCGCGGTACGCCCAGCTTCTCCATGGTCTGGAGAGCCTCGGCGGAAAGCTCGGGAGAGCTGCCCAGCAGACGGTTGAAGCCGCGCAGGCGCATGGCACTGTCAAGGTCGCCCTGCTCATGTTCGAGGAAATCGGCCAGCTCCACCAGGTAGTCACGGGTGGCTTCCATTTCGTTGCGTGCGACAAAGACGTTGCCATCCACGTCATACCAGGCCGGAATTCGGTGGCCCCACCACAATTGACGCGAGATGCACCAGTCCTGCAGATCGCGCATCCACGAAAAATACATGTTCTCGTAGTTTTTAGGCACGAACTGGATGTCGCCATTCTCCACGGCTTCGATGGCCGGTTTGGCCAGGCTCTCTACGGCGACAAACCACTGATCGGTGAGCAGCGGCTCGATGACGTCGCCAGAGCGGTCGCCGTAGGGCAGGGTGTTATTGACCGTCTCGACCTTCTCCAGCAGCCCGGCAGCCTCCATGTCGGCGACCAGGCGTTGGCGCGCTTCGAAACGGTCCAGGCCGGCGTAGGCCTGGGGCAGGCTCGGGTCGATCTCGGCCAGTGGGCGACCCTGAATGTCAAAGACCTCAGCCCGGGACAGAATCGCGGCGTCCTGGCTGAAGACATTGATCAGTGGCAGGCTGTGGCGTTTGCCCACCTCATAGTCATTGAAGTCGTGGGCCGGGGTAATCTTGACGCAGCCGGAACCCTTCTCCATGTCGGCATGCTCATCGGCGACAATGGGGATGCGTCGGCCCACCAGGGGCAGTTCGATGAACTTGCCGATCAGCGAGGCGTAGCGCGGGTCCTCGGGATTGACCGCTACACCGGTGTCGCCGAGCAGGGTTTCAGGGCGGGTGGTAGCGACTACCAGGTGATCCAGGCCGGCATCGGTCTTGACGCCATCCGCCAGCGGATAACGGAAGTGCCAGAATTGGCCTTGCTGCTCGCGGTTCTCCACTTCGAGGTCAGAGATGGCGGTGTGCAGGGTCGGATCCCAGTTGACCAGGCGTTTGCCACGGTAGATCAGCCCTTCCTTATACAGCCGTACGAAGACCTCCTGTACCGCCTTGTAGAAGCCATCGTCCATGGTGAAGCGCTCACGGGACCAGTCGACGCTGCTCCCCATGCGGCGCAGCTGACGGGTGATATGACCGCCCGATTCGTGCTTCCACTCCCACACCTTGTCGATAAAGGCATCACGGCCCAGGTCGTGGCGACTCTTGCCCTCTTCGACGGCAAGCTTGCGCTCTACCAGCATCTGGGTGGCGATACCGGCGTGGTCGGTACCTACCTGCCACAGGGTGTTGTTGCCCTGCATGCGCCGCCAGCGGATCAGCGTATCCATGATGGTGTCCTGGAACGCGTGGCCCATATGCAGGCTGCCGGTGACGTTGGGCGGCGGAATCATGATCGAGTAGGGCTCGCCCTGGCCCGAGGGGGCGAAGTGGCCTTCAGCCTCCCAGCGTTCGTACCAGCGGGATTCGATCTGCTCGGGTTGATAGGTCTTGTCCATGGGCGTTCCGGTCCAGAAATGAGCACTGCCGACCCAAGGGCAGGCAGTGGGAAATGGGGCGAAAAATGGGATTGATTATAGCGCGATGAGGGGGTTGGCGTCAGCCGCGCAACTGATGCGCCTTGACGGGGTAGCCGCGTTGCTTGTAGGTCTGCCAGCATTCACGCTTGGCAACCAGCACCTGCTGATGCTGATTGATGATTTCGGCGACCCTGGCGAAACGTGAGAACCATTCGGGAATATCAGGGGCCAGATTGAGCATTGCCATGGGGGTATCGGCCAGCGGTTCGGGAGGGTGCTCCCAGCCAATGGTGACCGCCACGCTGTCGGCCAGATCACCATCGAGCAAGGCGTGAGGCAGATAGGCGTCGGGGCGGAAGGTCCACAACCGCTCGTCAAGATCCCGCGCCATGGCTTCATCCTCGGCGTGCAGGTGCAGGAAATAGCCCTTGCCGGCAATGGTCTCGGCCAGGCGGCAGGCAAAATCGAGCCGCGCTTCCAGGGTGGTGTCGGGCAGAATGTAAAAATCTATCTGTGTCATGGAATAGGGTTCCTCAAACCACCTCCGCTACATCCTCAAATGCCAGCCTGGGTCCGCGTGGGCGCTGGCTTTGCGGGTCACCCACACCGAGGTTGACCAGGAAGTTGCTGCGATAGCGGCCGTCGGGGAAAAACTCTTCATCGAGCATGGTGTGGTCGAAGCCGCTCATGGGGCCGACATCCAGCCCCAGCATACGTGCGGCCACTATCAGGTAAGCTCCTTGCAGGGTGGCGTTGCGCCAGGCGGTTTCCTGGGCCTTATCCGGATTCTCGATGAAGCGCTGGCGAGCGTTGGGCGAGCTGGGAAATACGTAGGGCATGTACTCATGGAAGCGCGTATCCACCGCTATGATCACCGTGACGGGAGCCGCATGGGCTTTGCCGCGGTTGCCTTTGGAAAGTGCCGGTAACAGCCGTGACTTGCCTTCATCGCTGACGACAAAGACGTAACGCGCCGGCTGACAGTTCATCGACGTGGGGCCCCATTTGAGCAACTCGTAGAGCTTGCGCAGGGTGGCCTCGCTGATAGGCTCGGGGCCAAAGCCATAGTGGGTATGCGCTTGACGAAAAAGGGTGTCGAGTACGGTATCGTCCAGCGATTGGCGTGACATGAAAGTCTCCGAGGGTGCGGCATACGCCAGGAATTTTACGTCTCCGTTAACGCCTGGTCACGCCTGGTGCTATTCTTTGGCCACAACAAATCGCCGTGTTCCCCACTCTGGAGATCGTCATGCCAAGGCTTGCTTCGTCCCTGGTTATCCTGATGTTGAGTTTCGTGCTTGCCGTACCTGCACTCGCCCAACAGTCGAATCAGGAGTTCGAAGTCTACATGGATGCCCTGGCCCGCGGCGAGCGCCAGGCAAATGTGTGGCAGTACGGCTGGGCGGGGATTTATGCCACTTCGCTCGCCGTCAATGCCTACCAGGCCAGCGAGGCGAGCGATCGCGATGACCGCTACGACGCCCGGGTGGGCATGGTGAAATCAGCCCTGGCACTTGCCGGTACGCTGATGGACCCCCAGCCGCATCCGGCAGCCTACCGCGAGTTGCGTAAAGGCGAGGGTGATATCGAAAGCGCACGCCAGCTGTTGCAGGCGGTAGCAGAGGAGGAGCGTCGGCGGCGCAGTCTGGAGGCTCGGCTTGGCTCGTTGCTGGTGAATACCGCTTCAGGGCTGCTGATCGGTGTCGGTGATGGCCGAGGGCGTGACGGGGCAATCAATTTTGCTACCGGCATGCTGGTCAATGAGCTGCAGCTATGGACGCAGCCGCGTCAGGCGTCGCTGGCGATCAACCGCTTCCAGCCGGCCCGTGTCACGCTGGGTGATCTGCAGCTGGAGGGCGAATATGCCCTGCTGATCGCACCCAATCAGGTGGGTGTCGCTCTACGCTACTGATCTTCATGGCTTCGGACTCCTGCTGCAGCAGTGGATTTAGGCACGCAAATACGCTGGTCAGCGCCCAAATTGTTATGTTATAACTTATTCAAATTTTGCCGAGACAATTGCCATGGGGCACCGCACGCATCGACACCGCCCTGAAGGGCCGTGCCACTTCTCATTGATGTCGCTTTCTGCCAAGCGTCGCCTGTTGCTGGTTTGCGTACCACTGGGTGTGCTCTGGCTTGCCGTTGCCTGGGCGGCGGGGTGGTGGGGCGGATGACGGGACGGTACGCATCACGTTTGGAGCTGCAGAACCTGCAACTGGCCCGGGCCAATCGTACCGTGCTCGAGCATGTCACTGGCAGCTTCCGCGATGGCGCTATTACGGCGCTGGTGGGAGCCAATGGTGCCGGTAAGAGCACCTTGGTGCAGGGCATTATGGGCATGTTGCGCCCGGTGGCGGGCAAGGTGGTTTGCTCGGTGCCCAAGGAACGCCGTGCCTGGCTGCCCCAGCAGCTGGCCCTTGATCTCACTTTTCCCATGAGTGTGGAGGAGCTGGTGATGACCGGTAGCTGGCCAAGCCACGGTTCATTCACCGGCTACTGTGCCCGTCATTACCGTCATGGCCGTGACGTGATGGCACGTCTGGGTATTTCACAGCTGGCGCATCGTCCCCTGGGGGAGCTTTCCGGCGGCCAGCGCCAGCGCGCCCTGATTGCCCGTACCTTGATGCAAGAAGCCGAGCTGCTGTTGCTCGACGAGCCCTTTGCCAACGTCGATAGCGAAACCGTCGACGTATTGATGCGAGTGCTGCGTGATATGGCAATAAAAGGGGCCACTATCATTGTCGTGCTGCACGACATGGAACAGTTGGCTCAACTGGCTGACGAGGTGGTCGTGTTGCGTCAGGGGCATGCGCACTGGACCACACCCCAAACCATTTTGCACAGCCAGCCTGAGGTCGCCAATAACGCGCGGCTGGCGTTGGGCTTGCCAGGGGTGGGTGCATGATCGAGCTGCTACATGAATGGCTGATTGCCCCTTTCGATTACGGCTTTATGCGGCGTGCCGCGGTGGCTAGCCTGGCACTTTCGCTGGCGGCGCCGCCCATTGGCGTGTTTTTGATGCTGCGTGGCATGAGCTTGATCGGCGACGCCATGGCACACGCCATATTGCCTGGCGTGGCACTGGGCTTTCTGCTGGCCGGTTTCTCGTTGCCGGCCATGAGCCTGGGGGGGGTGTTATCGGGGTTACTGGTGGCGATGCTGGCGGGCAGCGTGTCGCAGATGACCGGACACCGGGAAGACTCCGCCATGGCCAGTTTCTTCCTGATTTCGTTGGCGGCAGGGGTCATGCTGGTGTCCCTGGGTGGTAGCAGTGTCGACCTGACGCATGTGTTGTTCGGCTCAATCCTGGCGGTCAATACCACCGCGTTGTTACTGATCGCCGCCATCAGCAGCGTGATCGTGATTACCCTGGCGCTGATCTTTCGTGCGCTGGTGGTGGAATGCCTCGATCCGCTGTTTCTGCGCGGTCAGGGTATGCATGCCGGCCTGGTGCATGGTGTCTTTCTCGGCCTGGTGGTGCTCAACCTCACGGCCGGCTTCCAGACTCTGGGTACCTTGATGGCGGTGGGGTTGATGATGCTGCCGGCTACTACAGCACGCTTCTGGAGCAAACGCCTGGAGGGGCTGATTGGCATCGCCATTGTGCTGGCCATATTGGCCAGTGCCGGCGGGTTGTTGCTGTCATACCACCTCAGCATTCCTTCAGGACCCGCCATCATTCTGCTGGCGGGCGTGGGCTATATGCTGTCTGCCCTGTTCGGTCGCCATCACAGCTTGCTGGTACGCCTGGGCCGAAAGGCCGCGCCGTTGGGCGCTCCCGAGCCTCACTAAACACTATCCGCGGAGACTTTATATGCGACACACAAAATCTGCCGCTTTGCTGACAGGCACTGTGGCCATGTTGGCTCTGCCTGCCGCCATGGCAGCCGAGCGTCTGCAGGTGGTGACCAGCTTTAGCATCCTGGCTGATATGGCGCGAAACGTAGGGGGCGAGCAGGTGGAAGTCCGCTCGCTGGTGGGTCCTGACAGCGATGCTCACATGTTCTCGGCCAGCCCGCGCGATGCACGGGCGCTGGCTGATGCCGACCTGGTGGTGTTTAACGGCCTGCAGTTCGAGGGCTGGATGGAACGGTTGATCGAATCCAGCGAATATAGCGGTACGCTGGTGATCGCTACGGATGGCATCGAGAAGCGTGGCTATCACGACCACGCCCATGATCACCACGACCACAATGACCATGACCACGGCGAGTATGACCCCCATGCCTGGCAGGACCTCACCCTGAGCCGGGTCTATGTCGGCAATATTCGCGATGGTCTGATTGCGGCGGACCCCGATAATGAAAGCGTCTACCGTGAGAATGCCGGGCGCTACATCAACGAGCTGGATCTTGCCCATGCCGAGATCAGTGAGCTGCTGGCCGAGATTCCCGCTTCTACCAGCGTGATTACCGGCCACGCCTCTTTCGGTTACTTTGCCGACGCCTACGGTATGCATTTCCTTTCGCCAATGGGACTCTCTACCGAGGCGGAACCCAGCGCCGCCGATATGGCGCAATTGGTTGGCGTGATTCGCGAGCGCAATGTACGCGCCCTGTTTCACGAGAACATGACCAGCCCCGCGGTGATCAATCAGCTTGCGGAAGAGACTGGCCTGCCGGTTGCCGGTACGCTGTATGCCGACGCTCTAGCCGCCGAAGGTGAGGCCGGTACCTATCTCGGCATGCTGCGCCACAATGCC
>DXFC01000032.1 GCA_019114645.1 Candidatus Halomonas stercoripullorum | reverse complement strand
GGTTGAGATGGATGGCTTTGAAGCCAACGAAGGCATCATCGTCATTGCCGCTACCAACCGCCCTGACGTGCTTGACCCGGCGCTGCTGCGTCCGGGCCGTTTCGACCGTCAGGTAGTGGTGCCGCTGCCTGATATTCGCGGTCGCGAGCATATTCTCAATGTCCATTTGCGCAAGGTGCCGCTGGCCGATGACGTCAAGCCCTCTTTGATCGCCCGTGGTACGCCTGGCTTCTCGGGAGCTGACCTGGCCAACCTGGTCAACGAGGCAGCATTGTTCGCTGCACGCGGCAACAAGCGCCTGGTGGGCATGGAAGAGTTGGAGCAGGCCAAGGACAAGATCATGATGGGCGCCGAGCGGCGCTCCATGGTCATGACCGAGAAAGAGAAGCTCAATACTGCCTATCATGAGGCAGGTCACGCCATTATCGGCCTGGTGGCGCCGGAGCATGACCCGGTCTACAAAGTCACGATCATTCCGCGCGGTCGCGCGTTGGGTGTGACGATGTTCCTGCCCGAACAGGATCGCTACAGCTTGTCTCGGCAGCAGATTCTCAGTCAGATCTGCTCGCTGTTCGGTGGCCGTATCGCTGAAGAGATGACGCTGGGACCCAATGGTGTCACCACCGGGGCTTCCAACGATATCAAGCGTGCCACCGAGCTGGCGCACAATATGGTCGCCAAGTGGGGACTCTCCGAAGAGATGGGCCCGATCATGTACGACGAGGATGAGTCGCACCAGTTCCTCGGCGGCCCGGGTCAGGGGGGGGGCAAGTTGAAGTCCGGTGAAACGATCTCCAGGCTTGACAAGGAAGTGCGCAAGGTGATCGATGAGTGCTACGCCACGGCGGAGCAGATTCTCGAAGAGAACCGTGACAAGCTGGATGCCATGGCCGAGGCGCTGATGAAGTACGAAACTATCGATGCTGACCAGCTCAAGGACATCATGGAAGGCCGTGAACCGCGCCCGCCGAAGGATTGGGAGGATGGCGATAGCGGCTCGGGTGTCTCCGCATCCGGTGAGCCCCAAGCGCAACCGCAGGCAGGCTCAGGGCCACACGCGCCGGGTAGCAGCGACACCCCCCCCGACGATGGCGATGAGGAGGAGGATGATACGCCACGCCGTCGCCCCTCCGACCCGCTCGGCGGCCCAGCGGGAAGCTAATGAGCCATTGCCCGACAAAAGCGCCCCACTGGGGCGCTTTTGCCATAAGGACAGAATCAAGATGCTACGAACCCCTCCCCCGGTCTGGCTACAGTGTGGTCATCACCGGCTAGATCTCAGTTATCCCCGTGTGATGGGGATACTCAACGTGACACCCGACTCCTTTTCCGATGGTGGGCGTCACGTTGCGACCGATGATGCCCTGCGGCATGCCGAACGGATGCTGGCCGAAGGTGCGGCGATCATTGATGTCGGCGGTGAGTCGACCCGGCCAGGTGCCGAGCAGATATCACCTCAGCAGGAGCTGGACCGGGTGGCGCCGGTGGTCGAGCGCCTGGTGCGCGAGCTGGATGCTCTGGTATCGGTCGACACCAGCAGCGCGCTGGTAATGCGGGAAACCGCCGAACTGGGCGCCGGCATGATCAATGATGTGCGCTCGCTGGAGGGGGAAGGTGCGCTGGCTGCAGCCAGCGCCAGCGGGCTGCCGGTGTGCTTGATGCATCGACAGGGAGAGCCCCGCGACATGCAGCTGGCGCCTCGTTATGATGTGCCTGTTGAGCAGGCAGTATTTGATTATTTGCGCGCCCGCATTGCAGCCTGTGAGGCGCAGGGGCTTCACCGTGAGCGATTGCTGATCGATCCCGGTTTTGGTTTCGGCAAGACCGTTGAGCACAACCTGCGCTTGCTCAATCGCATGCAAGAGCTCGCTGCGCTCGATTTGCCGCTGCTGGTGGGCATGTCGCGCAAAAGCATGATAGGCAAGGTGCTGGGGCGACCGGTAGAGGAGCGTCTGGCCGGTGGGCTGGCGTTGGCATCGCTGGCTGTCGAGCGTGGTGCTCGTATCTTGCGTGTTCATGACGTTGGCCCGGTCATGGATGCGGTGAACATGACCTGGGCCGTGCTAGAGGAAGGCGGCGTGCATGAGTAGACAATATTTCGGAACAGACGGTATTCGGGGAACGGTGGGAGAGTACCCCATCACGCCGGATTTCATGCTCAAGCTGGGCTGGGCGGTAGGACGGGTCCTGGTGCGTGAGTCGGGTCGCACGCGGGTGCTGATCGGTAAGGATACCCGTATCTCGGGCTACATGTTCGAATCGGCGCTGGAGGCGGGGTTGTCGGCCGCTGGCATAGATGTGTCGCTGCTGGGGCCGATGCCCACGCCTGGCATTGCTTATCTGACGCGAACCTTCCGTGCCGAAGCCGGTATTGTCATCTCGGCCTCGCATAACCCCTTTGCCGATAATGGCATCAAGTTTTTCTCCACAGCGGGCACCAAGCTTCCGGATGCACTGGAAGAGCGCATTGAAGCCATGATTGACGAGCCGCTGACAACGGTGGCTGCGGACCGGCTGGGCAAGGCCATGCGTATCGAGGATGCGGCAGGACGCTACATCGAGTTTTGTAAATCGACGATTCCCAATCGGGTCACTCTGCACGGACTGCGCATTGTGGTCGATTGTGCCCACGGTGCCACTTACCATATCGCGCCCAGTGTTTTCCGTGAGTTGGGCGCCGAGGTCAGCGTGATCGGGGCCAGCCCTGATGGGCTTAACATCAACCGTGACGTTGGTTCCACCTCGCCGGCAGCGCTGCGGGCGGCGGTCATCCAGCAGGGTGCTGATCTTGGTATCGCGCTGGACGGTGATGGTGATCGGGTGCTGATGGTCGATGCCAATGGGCATGAAGTTGACGGTGATGACATCCTGTACCTGATTGCACGGGACCGCCATGCCCGTGGCCAACTGGTGGGCGGTGTGGTCGGCACGCTGATGACCAACTTTGGTCTGGCCCTGGAGTTGGAGCGGCTCGGCATTCCCTTCGAGCGGGTTCAAGTGGGTGACCGCTATGTGGTGGAGAGATTGCTGGCCAATGACTGGCAGCTGGGTGGCGAGTCGTCCGGGCATATTATCTGTGCCGATGTGCAGAGCACGGGTGACGGGATTGTCTCGGCACTGCAGGTACTGGCCATCATGGTTAACGCCGGCAAGTCGTTGCAGGCGCTTCTGGCAGATCTGGAAAAGGTGCCACAGGCGCTGGTCAATGTACGCCTGACACCAGGTAGTGATGCCAAGGCCTTGATGGAGCGAGCGGCGATCAAAGAGGCCGTCACGGCCATGGAGGCCGAGCTAGGGGCTGAAGGCCGTGTATTGTTGCGTCCCTCCGGCACCGAGCCATTGATTCGCGTCATGGTCGAGGGGAAGGCGCACCTGGATGTTGATGCGCTGGCTGCTCGGCTTGCAGCCGAAGTCGAGCAAGAGCTGGCGGCTGAATAAGGCCGTCAGACTGGTGATGGTTGTCATGGACCGAAGGCTCCTATACTATTTCGCCCCACTTTGAAAGAGGATGCTGCATGCGAACGCCGTTGATCGCCGGGAACTGGAAGATGAACGGTTCGGCGGCGCTGGTCGAAGAGTTTGGCCGGGCTTTTGCTGAAGCGACGCTCCCGACGTCATTGAACGTGGTCATTCTGCCGCCTTTTCCCTATCTGGAAGCTGCACGGCAAGCCTGTGATGGTACGTCTTTGCGGTTGGGAGCCCAGACGCTGAATCCGCTTGAGTCTGGTGCCCGCACCGGCGAGGTGAGCGGAGGCATGCTCCGGGAGTTCGGCGTCGAATATGTCCTGGTGGGACATTCCGAGCGTCGTCAGCTCTTTCACGAGAGTGACGAGGACGTGCACGACCGGCTGTTGGCGGCCCTTGGCGCTGGTATCACACCGGTACTGTGCGTGGGTGAAACCTTGGCGGAGCGTGAAGCCGGGCGCACCATGGAGGTGGTGTTGCGACAGACGGGCTATGTAATGGAGCGTCTGGAAGCCGGGCAGCGTTCGCGCGTGATTATCGCTTACGAGCCGGTTTGGGCTATAGGTACCGGTCGTACCGCCAAGCCCCAGCAGGCACAGGAAGTCATGGCCGGGATTCGTGACTTCCTGGCCGGTTTTGACCACGAGCTCGCAACAGGTCTGTGCCTGTTGTATGGCGGCAGCATGAATGCCGACAATGCGGCTGAGCTGTTGGCTCAGCCTGATATCGACGGCGGCCTGGTGGGTGGAGCTTCGCTCAAGGTCGACGATTTCCTAGCCATTTGTCAGTCAGCAGGTTGAACTCATGCAAGTTGCCATTCTTATGATTCATGTGGCGATCGCTATCGCCCTGGTTGTTCTCATCTTGCTACAGCAGGGCAAGGGCGCCGAAGCAGGTGCCGCTTTCGGTGGCGGTGCCTCGCAGACCGTGTTTGGATCGCGTGGTACCGGCAGTTTTCTTTCCCGTAGTACCGCCGTGCTGGCAGCCGGTTTTTTCGTGACTTCCCTGACGCTGGCCTACTTCGCGACACAGGCCGGCCAGGCTCCGGAAGCGGGCATTCCCGATGCGCGTCTGATTGAGCAACAGCGCAGTCTGCCCACGCTTGACGATGACGCTCCTAGTGTGGATAATACCGCGCCAGTGCTGGAGGAAAGTAGTAACTAGGTTATCTAGACGCGGCTCCAGCAATCAAGTCAGCCGAAGTGGTGGAACTGGTAGACACGCTATCTTGAGGGGGTAGTGACCTTACGGTCGTGCGGGTTCAAGTCCCGCCTTCGGCACCATCTGAAGCGCTGCGAACCACACGGTTCGACAGACATCAGAAGCAGGGTTGGCACCAGGAAGTCGCGGCGAGATGGTTGTGCGCAAGATGGCTTGACGTAAGCATCCTTGGCGCCTACAATCGCCGACCTGGAATGTTGCGGGGTGGAGCAGTCTGGTAGCTCGTCGGGCTCATAACCCGAAGGTCATCGGTTCAAATCCGGTCCCCGCTACCATTTACCAAACTGATAGCCCAATGAATGGGCTCAGGCGGTAGTGGTAAGACAGGTTTCTTGTGAAAAGCC
>DXFC01000276.1 GCA_019114645.1 Candidatus Halomonas stercoripullorum | reverse complement strand
GGGTCGGGACCACTCGGACTCTCTTCCTCTTCCTCGGCGGCATCGTCATCATCGACATCGCCTTCCTCGCCATCGAGGTCATCCTCGATAACCTCTTCAGGCGCTTCAGCCACACCGGGAATGCCCTCATCGGGGTCAATGAAGCCGGCAAAGAAATCGGTAAGGCGGCCGGGGTTCTCTTCGTCCTGGGTGGCGTCATACGCTTCGAGAATCGACTCCACCGCGCCCGGCAGCCAGGCCAGCGCCGACATCACCTCACGCGTACCCTCTTCGATACGCTTGGCAATCTCGATCTCGCCTTCACGGGTAAGCAGCTCCACGGTGCCCATCTCGCGCATATACATGCGCACCGGATCGGTGGTGCGTCCGACATCGCTCTCCACGGCCGCCAAGGCCGCCACGGCTTCTTCAGCAGCGGATTCATCAGTGGAATTATCGGACATCATCAGGGTATCTTCGTCGGGCGCTACCTCGACGACGCTGATCCCCATGTCATTGATCATGCCGATGATATCTTCCACCTGTTCGGGATCGGCGATATCCTCGGGAAGGTGGTCGTTGACCTCGGCATAAGTCAGGTAGCCCTGCTCCTTGCCACGCGCGATCAACTCCTTCAGACGTGACTGCTGCTGCGCATTTCCAGCCATAGAAACCCTATCTCGACGAAGAAGAATGAAGCCCCTGAAGCGCCGGGGTAAACAAAATGGATAAAGCCGAACAGTATAGCGGTAAAGCCTCGATTCCCGCCAGTTCAGTTCCTTTTGTCCAATCACTCAAGTGTGTTAGTTGGATATATGGGGGTGAAAGCGAGGGAAACAACCTTAGTCGTACCCACGCTGCCTAGCCATGCAGTTCCATCAAGAGTTCCTGCAGGCGCTGCCGCGCTTCCAACGGCAGCCGTTCACCACCCCGCTCTCTTGCCAACAGTGCCTCGAACTCCTCTTGAGACGACTGTCGTTGCCGACGACGCTGCAGGTGCTCAATAAGCCCTTCCAGCTCCTGGGCCCGCGCCTCACGCGGGATCAACAATTCACGCTGCGCCAGGGCCGCCAGACGCTCTCCTTGAGCGACACCCTGAAAGTGCGCCAGTATTACCTGGGGAGAGCGGTAACGACCGGCGCGCAACAGGCGTACTAGCTCATGACACAACTCTCCGTCCGGCTCTTCCTGCGAACACCAGCTGGCAACTTCACCGACCCGTTCTACCAATATCGGCTCATGCAGTAATAACTGTAGCACTCGCGCCAATGTACCCAGCGGACCCTTGCCGTCCGACGGTGCCGCCGCACTGCCGGGATTAAGGTTCGTCTTTGTTGCCGGTGCCACCTGTCCCGAGCCGGCTGCAGCGGGAGCGACCGCTTGCGCTTCCGCCATCAACGACTCGAGGCGGGAGGGCTCGATACCGGTGCGTCGCGCCAGCTCAGCCAACAACACCGTTTGCAGCATGCCCTGAGGCAAGCGCTGCGCCGCCTTGATCACGTCACTGGCAAAACGCTGCCGCTCTTCCACCTGCGCCAGGTCCCGTCCACGAGCCGCCTGGTCAAACAGAAACTCGGACAGTGGACTGGCGCAAACAATGCGGTTCTCGAACGCCTCGGTGCCTTCCCGGCGCACCAAAGTATCCGGGTCCTCCCCTTCAGGCAGAAACAGAAAGCGTGCCTGCCGGCCATCCAGCATTTGCGGCAGCACGGTTTCCAGAGCCCGGCTGGCGGCTTGACGCCCCGCCCGGTCACCGTCAAAGCAGAACACGACCTCATCAACCATCCGAAACAGGCGTGCCAAGTGCTCTTCACTGGTCGAGGTGCCCAATGTGGCAACGGCATTGCGAATACCGAACTGTGCCAGTGCCACCACATCCATGTAGCCCTCGACGATGAGCAGTCGCTCGAGCCGGGGGCTGGCCTGTCTGGCTTCGTACAGCCCGTAGAGCTCCCGGCCTTTGTGAAATACCGGCGATTCGGGCGAGTTGAGGTATTTGGGCTTGGCATCACCCAGCACTCGACCACCGAAGGCAATGGTGCGGCCCCGCACATCGCGAATCGGAAACATGATCCGATCCCGAAAACGGTCATAAGTTCTGCCGCTCTCCTCACGCTGCACCAGCAGGCCGTACTCTATCTGTACGGCTTCTGACACTCCCTGCGAATCGAGATGACGCTTGAGCGCCTCCCAGGCGTCGGGAGCATAGCCAATGCCGAAATCCCGCTGTATCTCTTCAGCGAGGCCACGCTGCTGCAAATAGTTGCGTGCGGCACTCCCTTCCGCCATTCTCAACCGCTCGCGAAAGAAGCCGGCCGCCAGCTCAAGCAGGTTGACTCCCTCCCGGCGCTTGCGTTCACGCAACTGGGCACGCGGGTCATCTGCTCCCTCACGCGGCACCTCGAGCCCCAAACGCGAGGCCAATTGCTCAACCGCCTCGGGGAAGCGCAAGTTGTCATACTCCATCAGGAAGCGCAGCGCGCTACCGTTGGCACCACAGCCGAAGCAGTGATAAAACTGCTTGTCGGCACTGACCGTAAAAGACGGGGTTTTTTCCTGATGAAAGGGACACAGACCGGAATAGTTGCGCCCGGTTTTCTTTAACTGGACGCGCTCTCCCACCACCTCGACCACGTCGATACGGGCCAGGAGATCATCAATAAAACGCTGGGGAATCTGGCCGGCCATACGGTTTTGCTCTCTCTGCAAAGCAACTTGCGCCCGGCGAGGCTACCTACGCAGGTGATGTCTCACTAAAGACAAACGGCTACCTGACGGCAGCCGCTTGACTATCCTTCCAGCTGCATCGTCACACCGGCGACGATACCGCCTTAGCACGGATCAATAGAGCCGTTCGAAACGCTTACGCTCACGCTGAAGCTTTTTGGCGTGACGCTTTACCGCAGCAGCAGCCTTACGCTTGCGCTCTGCAGTCGGCTTCTCGTAGTGCTCGCGACGACGCACTTCGGAAAGAATGCCGGCTTTTTCGCAGGAACGCTTGAAACGGCGCAGTGCGACGTCAAACGGCTCGTTATCACGTACTTTGACAGAAGGCATTAAGCACTCACCCTACCTTAAGTAAATTCTTGAGTTCGGTTGGTACGCATACCTTGGCAATAACGCTGACCTTACTCAGCCTCATCACCGTCACAGGCACGCGTGCTAATTTTACAGCGCACGATATTCTAGACGGCGATACCCATTAATGCAAATAACCAGGTAACGGACGAGATGCCAGGCAGCGAATTTGCTAGAATTCCGCTTCCTTCAAGCGTGAGCCTGCAACATGCGAGTTCTTGGCATCGAGACATCCTGCGACGAAACCGGCGTCGCCATCTACGACACTGAGCGCGGCCTGGTGGCCGATGCACTGTACAGTCAGGTCGCCATGCATGCCGAATATGGTGGTGTGGTACCCGAACTGGCTTCACGTGACCATACCCGGCGCTTGTTGCCGCTGATCCAACAGGTACTCGATGACGCCGGCTTGACGCGCCAGCAGCTTGACGCCATTGCCTATACCGCCGGGCCGGGCCTGGTCGGCGCTTTAATGGTGGGCGCCAGCACCGCCCACGGCATGGCTCGTGCCCTGGGCATCCCGGTACTCGGTGTTCACCACATGGAGGGCCACCTCATGGCTCCCATGCTGGAGGCGTCTCCCCCTGACTTCCCCTTCGTTGCCCTGCTCGTCTCGGGGGGGCATACACAACTGGTCGAAGTGCAGGGACTGGGGCGCTACCGTCTGCTCGGCGAGTCGGTAGACGACGCCGCTGGCGAGGCCTTTGACAAGACCGCCAAGATGCTCGGCCTGAGCTACCCCGGCGGTCCCCAGGTCGCCGCCCTCGCCGAATCGGGCGATCCGCAGCGCTTTCGCTTTCCCCGGCCCATGACCGACCGTCCGGGTCTGAATTTCAGTTTTTCCGGGCTCAAGACCCATACCCTGACCACCTTGCGCCAACTGGAACTAAACGGAGAGCTGGACGCC
>DXFC01000275.1 GCA_019114645.1 Candidatus Halomonas stercoripullorum | reverse complement strand
GCAAGGATGGGATGGCGTTGATGGTATTGGGCTTGCCCGGTACGGCGGCACGGCATACCGCCCGGGTAACAGAACTGCTGGAGAGTTGGGCGCAGGCGGGACGCCGCTGGGTGGGCGATCCGCATGCCTGGCATGTCGTGGCGCTACCGCTTGGCAGCCCGCATCTGCCGCTACTGGTAGCGCAGCAGCCGCGCTGGGCTCTGTGGATCGACGATGATCCGGAAGCCTTTCGCCGTGGTTATCGCATGCTCAAGCAGATCGCCGAACAGGGTGGCCCTGGCCGGTTGATTGCCGTACATCCCCCGGGGATGGGGCGGGAAGGGTTGCTGAACAATCTGCAGTATGTGGCCCAGGCGTATTTCGGCATCGACCTGCTGGTGATGACGTAATGTCGATAAGAGTGAGCGAGGTGCTGATCCTGAAGGGCTTGCGATTACAAGGGCTGTCATTGAAAAGAGTGCTATTGGCCGGCCTGGGTGTTGTCGGCCTCTGGGCTGGCCTGGTTCAGGCGGCCGGCAGTTGGGTTGCCACGGCACCGGCGGTACGTGCGGTAGCGGTCGACCGGGCCATGGCATCGGCGCATATGCGGCCAGGTGACCTTGGCTTTGGGCGCGGGCAGATTGTCAACCAGGTGAGCTGGCGCTACCAGTCACCCACTGGCGTAGAGGTCGATGCCTGGCTGTGTCATCCCGCCGCCTGCATCGCTTTGCCGGGGCAACGCGGCCAGACTCGTGAACTGGCCGGCCTGCCGGCGACCACACCGCTATTCTTCAAGTTTGCCCTGCGCGAGCCGCGTCAGCCCGTGATGGTACAAGGGCTGCAGGTGATCGTGAATCATGAGAGTCTGGAGCAACCCCTGAGCCAGGGGGGTAACGAGCAGCAGTCGCGAGAGCTAGAGCATGTACACAGCACAAGGCAAGATCAAGCAGACGAATCTGCTGGATGAGTACCTGCCACTGGTACGGCGCCAGGCGCTGTCGATGCAGGTGCGGCTACCGGCGAGCGTGGAACTGGATGATCTGATTCAGGCTGGCACCGTAGGCTTGCTGGAAGCCGTGGGTCGCTTCTATGCAAGTCAGGGCGCAAGCTTTGCTACCTTCGCCAGCCAGCGGATTCGCGGCGCCATGCTCGATGAACTGCGCAGCCGGGACTGGCTGCCACGCAGTGTGCGGCGTAATGCCCGTATGGTTGACGAAGCCGTACGTCGGCTTGAACAACAGCTGGGCAGGGCGGCTGAAGAAAACGAGATTGCCACAGAGCTCGGCATGGAGCTTGAGGAGTACCGCCAACTGCTCAGCGACACCAATAGTGGCAACCTGCTGCCTTTTGAGATGTTGCTTGAAGAGGGGGCCGAACCTGGAGTCGAAGATACCACCCAGGATACGCCGCTACAGCAGTTTCTGGATGGGGAAAAACGGGATCAACTGGTTGCGGCCATCAAAGCGCTTCCTGAGCGCGAAAAGCTGTTGATGGCGTTGTACTACCAAGAGGAACTCAACCTCAAGGAGATTGGCGCCGTGCTGGGGGTTACCGAGTCCCGGGTGAGCCAACTCCATAGCCAGGCGGTAGGCCGGTTACGCGCCCGTCTCGCTGAGTGACCCAGGCTTGATGGCGACATTCAAAGTTTGTCCATCAATGCCGTTGTACTGGCCAGCGCCTGCATGTAACAGGTGTGCAGCCGATCGCCGGGAATGGTCTCGATAGCGGCATCGACCTGCTGTTCATGGTTTTGGCACTGGGCCAGCACTGCGCCCAGCGGCCCGCTGTGCTGTTTTACCGCCGCGATGATCGCCTGGCTCAGGGGCAACTGTTCGAACAGGGTGTCACGGTCCTCTTCCATCAGCGCATCCATCATCGAAAACAGGCCGGTGCTAAAGGCGTCTTCGGCATCAATAGCGGGATTGCCGACGGCCAGGTTACGACACATGAAGGCGCGTATCAGCGCCATGCGCAATACGATATGCGAAGAAGGCTGCAGGCTGGCCAGCGTCAACGTCAGGATCAGACGGCGTAGTTCCAGCAGGCCGAGACGCTGCACCGCTCGCTGTAGATCGACGATCTGGGTTCCACCACGATTGAAGTGACTCGAGTTGGCCCGGCGCAGAATGGCAACGTGCAGATGGGGTATCTGGACGACCAGCTCATGCATTCGGTCAAGATTCCCGTCCTCTTCGTAGAGGGTGCGTATCAGGCGCATCTGCGCCGCACGGTTGCCGTGGCGTCCACGGGCGGGTGAGGCGAAATAGCTGGGCTGGGCCAGGTAACTGCCGTTGTAGTAGTCGCAGCCCAGGGCTCGATAGCTTTCGAGTGCTTCCGGCGAAGCGAGTTGGTCGGCCAACAATTGGATGCCGTGGTTCTGAAGTTGCTGCAGGGTGGCGATGTCCAGCTCGGTAGGCGAGACAAGCCGGATAATATCGCAGTGCTCAAGCATTACACTGGGCGCCTGCTTGAACAGGCTTGCCGGCACGATAACGCGATAGCCGCGTTCGCGAATGGTACCGAGCTGGGTTGGCAGTTCGCCATCGAAGGGGGTGTCTGCGGCAAGCCCCAGAATCAACCGCGAAGCCGGAGTCGGCAGCAGTTCGGGGCGGTCCAGCCACTCCCGCGGCAAGTCGAGAAACAGCATCCTGTCGCCGAGCAGGCCGCTGTCGCCGAGTTCATAGACCGCACTGGCCAGTGCCCTGGCCGTGGCGGACATCAAGTCCTCTGCGTGGTCGCTGTATGTTTCCCGCTGAAACAGCCGGTCCGCGATGTGGTGAAGCTCTGCATCATGCACCGGGTGCAGCGCAATGGTGAAAGGTGCGAGGTCCTTTGATTTGAGCATTCAGTCCGGCTCCTTGCCTGCGAAAAAACTGGCTTGATTAACCATGATCTCATGTTTTGTCGCAAGCAACGAAACGTCTATCCAGATCAAGTGATTCCAGGCAGCATAGTGTGCCAATAGTGTTAAAGTCCGTGCGCGTGACGCCGATACCCGAATCAGGGAAAGACCAGGAGCCCGAATGAACCCATCCACACTCATCGGCATGTTCGCCAGTGTTGTGTTGCTGATCAGCGTACTGTTTGTGACTGCCGAGTCGCCACAGAGCTTCATCAACCTGCCGGGTCTCGCCATTGTGCTGGCAGGTACCATGGCCGCCACATTCATCAGCTATCCGCTCAAGGAAGTGGTTAGGGTGGTACGACTGGTAGGGCTGGTGTTTCGTCGTGAGAATACCTACACCCACGACGATATCAAGGAACTCGTCGATATGTCGCGACTGTGGTTCAAGGGCGATATACGTGCCGTTGAAGCGGCACTGGAGAAAGCGCGTAACCCCTTCTTGCGTACCGGCATTCAGTTGGTGATCGCCAACACCAAGGAGGAAGAGATCCTTGACCTGCTGCGTTGGCGAATCGCACGGCTCAAGGCGCGCGAATATGCCGAAGCGCAGATCTTCCGCACCATGGCCAACTATGCGCCCGCCTTCGGCATGATTGGCACCCTGGTAGGACTGGTCAATATGCTGGAAGTGATGGATACGGGTGCTCTGGAGGTGATCGGGCCCCGCATGGCAGTGGCGCTGCTGACCACTTTTTACGGTATTTTGCTGGCCAACCTGGTATTCAAGCCGATTGCGGTAAAGCTGGAACGGCGCACGGAAGAACGGTTGATTGCAATGAATATGGTACTCGAAGGGATTTC
>DXFC01000274.1 GCA_019114645.1 Candidatus Halomonas stercoripullorum | reverse complement strand
CACCGCTTGCTCGTCGCTGAAGCGTTTTTGATCATCAATGCGGGCCTGTAACAGCGACTGCTCATGCCGCAGAGTGTCGATGCGCTCCTCGGCCCGGCTTTTCGCCCACTGGGCTTCACGGCGCTGTTTCTCTTCCCGCGAAAGTGCCGCCTGCGCTTCCTGCAGCTGCTCCAGCAGCGTTTCCTGACGCTTTTCCACTTGCTGCAGCGTGGCGGCATGCCGTTTTTCAGCGGCGATGCGCTCCTGGCGCGCCTCATCCAGCAGTGTCATGAGCCTGGCTTCAGCGGCTTCGTGGCGCTGCTCTTCCTGACTCAGCCGCGTCTGGTGCTGGGCATCGCGCTCGGCCAGTGCTTGCTGGTGCGCCTGGGCCTGCTGCTCATTATCTTGCTGCAACTTGTCGAGCTGCTGCAGGGTACGGCTCAGTCGCTCCTCAACCTGGCGGGCGCGCTCCTGCCACTGCTCGCATTCACTTTCGACCCGCGCCAGGGCAGCACTGCGTGCCTCCAACCGCTGTTCCGTTCCAGCAAGATGGGCCGTGAGCGCCGCTTCGCGCTGCTCGGCATCCTCGGCTTGGCGCCGCGCTTCCTGGATAGCCGCCTGCGCAGCCTCAACCTGGCGGTCAGCCTCCTGGCGGTACTGGGCGAGAGCCTCGCCGGAGGCTTCCCGTGCACGCTCCCAAAGACTCTCGGCCAGGCGCAGCACCGGCTCGGGCATAACCTGCGATACAGGCAAATCGGTCTTCATCTCACGCCTCGAGCGCCACTCACGCAAGTGATCACTGATAGTGGTAAAGCTGCCGGTCCCCAGCACTTCACGTATTTTTTGCACACTGGGGGATTCTCCCCGAGCCATCAGGACGTCAATCGCCCCCCGAACGTCGTCGTACTGAATACCGATGCGTGCCATATGGATCTCCATGAATAGGGCGCAGCTCTTCCATGCAAGCAAGCGGCAGGAACCGCTCGCTCGTACCGCCGCCTTGCGCCTGCTTTGGGTTAAAGATAGCGCTTTTTTTCTATCAAGCAAACATATTACATAATATGTAATTACATATTATACACTATGAAATGGATACAAATTCAAGATTACCCGTCTTATCTTGAGTTTACTTCGCCATCAGGCCAAACTTTGTCCCTAGAGAAAAGGATAGAAGGAAAACCAGTGAGTGACGCGAGAGAAGGGTCTCCGGGCCAGGCCCGCCTGCCCGGCCTCGTGCTGCCGGCACAACCCGCAGCCATGGGTGGGGCACATATCGAGGCCAGCAACGATGCCGAAGCCGTCAGTCAGTGGCTGGCCGAGTTTCAGGGCAGCCCGCAGACACTACGTGCCTATCGGCGTGAGGCGGAACGACTGCTGTTATGGCTGGCCTACCAAGAGCGAAGCCTCGCCAGCCTGCGTCGCCAGGACCTGGATGCCTTCGAAGCCTTTCTTGAATCACCCACACCGCGCCAACTCTGGATAGGCCCGTCACGGCCCAGAAGTGCAGCGGACTGGCGTCCTTTTCGCGGGCCGCTGTCACCGGCCAGCCGACGCCAGAGCCTGGTCATTTTGCAAGGCATGTTCGCCTGGCTGGTGGAGGCGGGGTGGCTGGCGCACAACCCTTTTCGCCTGATGCGCGACAAGCGCCGCCGGCTCGATAACCGCCAAACCGGCATCGAGCGTTATCTCGAGCGCCCACTTTGGGAGTGGTTCTGGTACTGGCTGCTGCGCCCCTTGAATGAACAGGTCAGCGCACGCGAGCACTTTCTCTGGCAGCGGCGGCGCATGATATTTGGCTTTGCCTACTTGCTGGCTCCACGGATCAGTGAAATGGCAGATGCCGAAATGAGCGACTTCTTTCAGCGGGAAGGGCGCTGGTGGTGGCGCGTGACGGGGAAGGGCAACAAGAGCGCACGCATTCCGGTGCCCCAAGACATGCTGATCTTGCTAAACGAATGGCGCCTGACGCTGCGACTACCGGCAAATCCACAACCAGGCGAGAGTGGCGGAGTGTTACGCGCTCTGGATGGCAAAAGAGGCCTCGGGCATAACCAGCTGTACCGGCTGATACGCGAAACTTTCACGCAAGCGGCCGACAGCCTGGAACAGGAGACCGGCAATGAGGCGGCGCCACAGGTGGCCAGACTCCGCACTGCCACACCACACTGGCTGCGCCACACAGCACTGACCCACCAGGCCCAGGCGGGCGTCGAGCTGCGCTACCTGGCCAGCACCGCCCGTCATGCGCGTCTGGATACCACGGCACAATATTTACATCTTGAAGACGAGGAGTGGCACCGCCAGCAATCTGCCCACGTCTTGCCGACAAGGGCGGACGCCGACCCGGTTGAGCCGGTATAATGTCGCCCAACCAATGACGGAGGCCCCATGACCACCGAGCCGAGTGCAGAACAAGCACAGCAAGCCCTGCTGGAAGAGTTCCAGATGTTCGACAACTGGATGGACCGCTATCAATACCTGATTGATATGGGCAAACAGCTGCCGCCGTTTCCTGAAGAGTGGAAGACGGAAGAGCGCAAAATACAAGGCTGCCAGTCAAATGTCTGGATGCATTACCGCCGTGAGGGTGAGGTGCTGCGCTTCGATGCCATATCGGATGCTGCCATCGTATCCGGCCTGATCGCGATCCTGATGCGCATCTATAATGCGCGACCCGCCGAGGAAATTTGCGCTACCAGCCCGCATTTTCTGCAAGACCTGGGGTTGGACAAGCACTTGTCGCCCACCCGCAGCAACGGCCTGCATGCCATGCTCGAAAAGATCTATCTCATCGCCAAAAGCGAAACGGCCTAATCTTCGGCGGGCGGCGGTTTGCGGTAGCGAAATTGCTCGTCAAGCTCGGGGTCCTCACGGCAAAGCTGCTCGCTGGGCCCACCCGGCACCGGATCGATCCCCCCGGTACTGGCCGGATGGCAGCGCAAGATGCGCTTTATTGCCAACCAGCCACCGCGCAGGGGACCGTGCACCTGTATGGCCTCGATGGTGTAGCTTGAACAGCTGGGCCAGTAGCGGCAGCGCGGGCCGAGCAGGGGGCTTATTACCCACTGGTAGAACCGGACCAGACCAATGAGGATCAGACCCGGCATGCGACCAAGCCAGCCGCCAATCCGCCTTGCCCACCGCACCTTAACGCTGCCCGTCAGTGCCGCCGTAAAGCGTATCGGGATCGATCATGGGCGAACTGGTGATATGCGCTTCGTCCTGCTCAAGCGCAATATAAAAGCAGCTCCTTCGACCGCTATGGCAGGCAGGTCCCGTCTGGTCGACGGCAAGCAGCAGGGTATCGCCATCACAGTCGAGGGCCATGCTACGCAGCTGTTGATGCTGGCCTGATGATTCGCCCTTGCGCCATAGCTTGCCGCGTGAGCGTGACCAGTAACAGACACGACCTGTGGCCAGGGTTTCGCTCAGTGACTCGCGATTCATCCACGCCATCATCAGCACTTCACCGGTGTCATGCTGCTGTGCAATCGCCGGTATCAGGCCGTCGGCATTGAAGCGTAGCGCAGAGAGAACGCTGTGCAGCGACACACGATCACCGGCAGCGGCACGCTCAAGGTGTTGAAAGATTGAGGTCATAAATTTTCCGCGGTCACGAATGTTCGGTAGTCGCCGGCCTTGTCGCTGCCGTGCTATTTAGGCACGCATCGCAACGACCCAGCAATTCGATGGTCTGGCGGTCTATACGAAAGCCCAAGTGACGCGCCTGCTCGCCAAGCTGGGCACTGACGTCATCCAGGTGCAGCTCGTCGACGCGGCCGCACTCTCCACAGATCAGCAGCTGAAAGCCGTGGGCATGTTCGGGGCAGGGGCAGGCCACATAGGCATTCAGTGACTCGATACGATGTACCAAGCCCTGCTCGATAAGAAAATCGAGAGCGCGATAAATGGTGGGTGCCCGCGCCGCCGCATGCTCAACGGCAAAGCGGTCGAGTAGCTCATAGGCTTTTAGCGCACCACTGGCGGTGGCAATCAGTTCCAGCACACGGCGCCGAATCGGCGTGAAGCGGACCCCGCGGAGCTCGCATTGCCTTTCCGCCTGGGCTAACAAAGCAGCAGCATCGGTCATGTCACAGCCGTTTCAGAATGATGCCCCCATTCTACTGGCTGACTCAAGACCGGGCCAGTGCGGTACCTGTGCTAGCCTGGAGCTCACCCTGACGGGCAAAGTGCCGCTGGGCGAAAGCCACCCGCTCCTTGACGCTAAGCCGATCCGACTGTTTTTCCACCAGTTCCAGGCGACCACGCAAGCCTTCACCGTTAGCCATTTGAATGGCCAGGCCAGGGCGGGCGTTGAGTTCAAGCAGCATGGGGCCATGAGTGCGGTCGATCACCATGTCGGTACCCAGATAGCCAAGTCCGGTCATTTCATAGCACCCTGCCGCCAATTCAAGCAGGCTGTTCCAGTCTGAAATGCGCAAGCTAGAGAGCTCATGGCCAGTATCGGGATGATCACGCCGCGAACGATCAAACTGTACACCACGCACCGCACAGCCGGTGGCGATATCCAGCCCCACGCCTACCGCTCCCTGATGGAGGTTGGCCTTGCCATCCGAAACAGCAGTAGAAAGACGAATCATCGCCATGACCGGGTAGCCACGAAACACAATCACCCGTACGTCGGGAACCCCCTCATACGTATACTTGGCAAGTGTCTGGTCAAACTGGATCAACCCCTCAATCATCGCCACATCCGGCGTGCCACCCAGCGAGTAGAGGCCGGACAGGATATTGGAGACATGCCGGTGCAGGTCTTCCAGCCCCAGGCGCGCACCACTGGGCTTGAGGAACTGATCCCCCTCGACAGCTTCGATAACCAGAATTCCCTTCCCGCCGCTGCCTTTGGCCGGCTTGATGACAAAGCCGCCATGTCCCGCAATAAGATCGTGCAGTCGCTTGACTTCGAACTGTGTAGAAACCGTGCCAATCAGGGGCGGCGTGGTAATGCCGTGGGCTTCGGCAAGCAGCTTGGTTTTAAGCTTGTCATCGACCAGCGGGTAGAGTCGACGCTTGTTATAGCGACCGATATAGCGAATGTTACGGCGATTCATGCCAATGATGTCATGGCGCCGTAGCTGACTTGGCCATACCCACATGCGATCAGTCCTCGGTAACCGGTTTGAACCGCCGCAGTTCCAGCAAGCGGTAGCCGGTGTAGTTACCCAGCAACAGGATAAAAGCCATGATAATCAGCTGTATACCCAGGAAGTTAAAGGTGAGATGACGTATCCAGGGGTTGTTCATCGCCAGATAGGCGAGCACCGCAGTGATCAGACTACCGCCACCTTGAATCAAGACTTCCTTGGGGCCTTCCTCTTCCCACAGAATCGACATTCGTTCAATGGTCCAGGCCAGAATAATCATGGGGAAGAAAGTGATGGTCAGGCCGGCATTGAGCCCCACGCGGTAAGAGATCACCGAGAAGATCGAAATAATCGCGATGACCGTGATAATGACTGCTGATACCCGCGCCACCAGTAACAAGTTGAGATAGGAAAGGTAATTGCGGATCACGAGTCCTACCGCCACCACCAGCAGGAAGCCGATCAAGCCGGTGGACAGCGATGTCTGGATAAATGCCAGTGCTATCAACACCGGCATGAAAGTGCCCGAGGTCTTGACGCCAATCATGACGCGCAGCAAGACCACGACCAACGCGCCGATGGGAATCAGTAGTATGGTCTGAAACAGCGCTTGCTCTTCCAGCGGCAAGCTATGAATCGAGAAGTTGAGCAGGGTATCGTCAGCCAGCTGGCTACGCACCGCCGCTGCGGCAGGCTGGTTGCGCGACAGCATCGAGAAGGTCACCCGTGAGTTTGTACCGCCCTGAACCTCAAGCACCGCCCGGCCACCGCTTTCCCATAGCAACAGGTTTTCCGGCTGTCCCTGTTCGGCGGTGCGCGGGTTGAAGAGGGCCCAGTTCTCCTCGTCGGCAAAGACAACAATCCAGGAGCTTAGCGCCTGGCGCCGGCGGCCATCTTCCAGCTGTAACGCGCTGACTTCACGGGCATGCACACCCGCCTGATTAAGCAGGCGCACCAATAGGCTGGTGCGGTCAAACTGGGTCAATAACAGGCGCGCATTTTCGCCCTGGCGATCGTCATCAAAGTCACGGATCAGCTCACGGGTGAAGGTGTAGGCATCGGCACTACGCGTCCAGGCACGCTCAATGACCTGCGATGCCGCAGTATCATAAGGGCGTTCCCAGCTGACCTCGGCGAGAGGCGGGAAGGGCAGTTGTTGCTTGCGCCGGTCTTCCGTGACCTGAATGCGTACGGAGTAGTAAAGCTGCTGACTGCCCGATGCTTCGCGAATTGACCACTGGCCGCGCCGACCGGTCTCATCCTGCAGGAACGACAAGCCGTAGCCGGGTGAAGCGGTATTTTCGGTCAAAATCCGAAAGCCACGCTGGTTCGCGGGCAGGGCGAGATCAACCCGTACCGGATCGCCCAGGGCGGTGAAGTCGACAATGGCTTCCACCTCCCAGATTTGACGTTGCTCACCTGGCGTCCAGGGCACTTCCATCTGGATATGGCGGTGCACACTCAGCGCGATACCCAGCACCATCAATAAACCCACAATAAAATAGAAGGGCAATCGCGACATGACTCATCCTTGTGCAAGAGACGGGTAGGGGATCAACCCTCTTCTTCGTCCTGGTCGTTAATCTCATCTTCTGCAGCTTCGGAAGCCGGGCGCCCACCGGGAAACTCAGGGCGCGGATGCAGATAGTTCTCTGCCACATCGATCAAGGCGATGTCCATCAGGAAGCGACGACCCAACAGCACCGGGTAGTTGAGATGGCTACGGTCATTGAGGGTGAACTCTACCACGTCGCGAATCGGGCCCAGAGTCATCAAGAGACTCACCACGGGGCGCGTTTCACTGCCGGCAGCCTGCATAATGCGCACACGTCGCTCGACAGGGCGCTCGATCCATTCGCCGCGTACGCTATCAACAACGACATCATCTTCACTCAGTGCCAGCTTGAAGCGGACCCAGTCCTCGCCGTCACGTTCGAAACGCGTAATATCGGTCGCCGAAAGCGAAGAGGTGTTGGCCCCAGAGTCCAGGCGCGCACGCAGATAGGTGCCGAGCTGGGGAAAGCCAATCCACTCCGCGCGCCCCACCAGCTCTTTGTTGGCCAGGGTATCGCTAAATTCGGTTTCACACTCCGCCGGCACCACAATCAGCTCGTCGCCACGTTGTTCAAGACGCTCAAGATCACTGCGTACATGGCGCAGCGTCAGGCCGGCATCACGCAGCTCGGAAAGTAGCTCGATGTGGCGCCGCTCGTGGGCAGCGGCTTGCTCGGTATCGGTGCGCTTGCAACTCTGTGCGATATTTTTCTCGAGCTGGTCAATCCGGGCTTCGAAAGTGGCGGGATCAAGTCTCGGCTCGGGCTCCGGAGCTGGACTCGGAGCGATAGCGCATCCGCTGATCAAGAGAGAGCTCAGCAACCAGACAATGGGCGCGGATAGCGTTCTCGTTCGCATGTAAATCGACAGCCTCCAATCGGCGGGCTATATATAAAGACGCGAAGCGCGCCCAGACATGACGGAGGATGATAAAGATTACGAGGCGGGCTTGTCCAACACTCGTGCCATCATGCCTGTATTCGGTCTTTTAGTACATTACCCTACAGCCATATTTAACATAATATACATTATGCGAACCCGAATGATACCGAATTCAAAGCACAGAACCCCGGTCATTGCCGGGGTTCTGCATGCACAGCACTGGCTCGATATCACTCTTCGGCCGGTGCGTAAGAGCCATCTTCGCGGTGCACTTCTTTGCCGGTGATCGGCGGTGTGAACACACAAGCCAAATGCATGGTCTTGCTGGCCCGCAACAGGTGCTCATCATGCTGGTTCAGAATGTAGATATCACCCGGCTTGATCGGCCAGATTTTGCCGTCCGCCAGAGTTTCT
>DXFC01000273.1 GCA_019114645.1 Candidatus Halomonas stercoripullorum | reverse complement strand
AGTTCGACTCGACTACCCCCTGCGACGCCGTGCTCCACGGCCACTCGCACAAACCGCGCCACGAGTGGCAGGCAAACCGGCTGCTGTTCAACCCCGGCGCGGCCGGCAAGCGTCGCTTCCGCCTGCCCATCACCCTGGGCAAGCTCTGGGCCGATGAGCGTGGCCTGCGAGGTGCCATTTTACATCTGCCGCTCCACTGAGTCCGGGCATAGGCGGCAGTCGCTTGGCTGGGCTACGCTTCAAGTAGTTTCGAGCTATTTCAAAGCGGGAGGTAGCCATGGCCAAGCGTTTCAAGGTAGGCGATCACGTCAGCTGGAACTCCGAGGCGGGTCGGGTAAGCGGCAAGATCATCCGTGTTCACACGCAAGACACGGAGTACAAAGGGCACAAGCGCCATGCCAGCGAGGAGGAGCCGCAATATGAGATCCAGAGCGATAAAACCGACCACATCGCCATGCACAAGGACTCGGCTCTGACCAAGGTTGGTAGTTAGTGGTTCATCTGTCTGCTCAGACGAAATCGGAAGTCCTCGCGTGAGCGCCAGATGGTATGCGAGGCGTTGAGCACGTGGCCCTCTTTTTCAGAGTCGCGCAGCATATGAAACTCGACGAAGCCGGGCAGGCCATCGAAAAAATGGCGCTTAATATCCAAAAAGGTATCGTAAGTGAATGCTACCGAGGGAGAGGAACCGATGCACCAGGGAAGTTGCTTGTGCGGCAAGGTCCGCTACATGTATAGCGGCGAGATCGATGAAGTCTCCATGTGCCATTGTAAGCAGTGCCAGAAGGCCCATGGCTCCACTTTCGTTGCTGTGGCACCTATCCGCTCGGCTGATTTGCATATCACCCAAGGCGGGGAATACCTGAAAGAGTATCGCGCCACGCCGAACAAGGCGCGGGTATTCTGCGGCGAATGTGGTAGCCCGCTCTACAGCGCCCGCGACGATCTGCCCGAGGCCAAGCGGCTACGACTGGGCACCCTGGACACACCAATAGCGCCCGGCGAGCTCTACCACGCCTGGGTGTCGTCCAAAGCGGAGTGGTTCGTGCTCGATGATAAGCTACCACGATTCCCTCAGTTCAAACCGCTTCACTAGCAAGAGAGCAATTGGGTAGCTCAAGAGAAAGTCATGGCTACGTAGCCGCAGTGGCACGCTTTCAGGTGCTTGCAAGTCAAGATTCACCTGATCACCCTGGGCTCAGTAAGTTCGTGGGTGCTCGATTTTCGCCTTGGGCCAACCTACAGTGACGACAGGAATGCTACCGGAGTCGTCATGTTTCCCCCGTTCACTCTACGCTATGCCCACTTGCCGGCACGCTTCTACGAAAGCTTCAAACCAGTACCGGTGCCCGATCCTCGATTGGTGGCCTTTAACAAGCCGCTGGCGGAAGCGCTTGGTTTTGATCTTGTAAACTTTGATGCCGAAGAGGCAGCGGTCTGGTTCTCCGGCAATGTGGTGCCGCAGGGGGCGGAGCCGTTGGCTCAGGCGTATGCCGGACACCAGTTCGGTGGTTTCGTACCGCGATTGGGCGATGGGCGGGCGGTGCTCCTCGGAGAGGTAACCGGCCGCGACGGTAAACTTCGCGATATTCAGCTCAAGGGGGCTGGGCGTACTCCATTCTCCCGCGGGGGGGATGGCCGGGCGCCGCTAGGGCCGGTGTTGCGCGAGTACCTGGTCAGCGAAGCGATGCATGCCATGGGCATCCCGTCGACTCGGGCGCTGGCGGCTGTAACCACCGGCGAGCGGGTGGTGCGCGGCTTGCCCGAGCCGGGGGCAATTCTTACCCGGGTGGCGTCCAGTCATATCCGCGTGGGTACCTTCCAGTACTTTGCCGCCCGCGGCGATATCGAAGGAGTACGCGAGCTGGCGGAGCATGTGATTGAACGTCACTACCCTGAGCTGGATGCTGGCCAGGAAGGCGAGCGCTACTTGAGCTTGCTGGAAGCTGTCATGGCACGCCAGGCAGCGTTGATCGCCAAGTGGATGGGGGTGGGCTTTATCCATGGGGTGATGAATACCGACAACACTGCGGTCTCCGGCGAGACCATCGATTTCGGGCCTTGCGCCTTTATGGAGCAGTACGAGCCGCAGACGGTGTTCAGTTCCATCGATGAGGGCGGGCGTTACGCCTACGCCAATCAGCCGCGTATTGCGCAGTGGAATCTGGCGCGGTTGGCCGAAACGCTCTTGCCACTGATCGATGATGATGCTGATGAAGCTGTGGCGCAGGCGACCGAATTGCTACAGCGTTTTCCCGAGCGCTATGAAGCGGAGTGGCTGGCGGTCATGCGTGCCAAGCTCGGTCTTGAACAAGCATTGCCCGAAGACGAGGCCCTGATCGAAGCGCTACTTACGGCCATGCAGCGCGGGCATGCGGACTTCACGCTGACTTTCCGCCGCCTGGCCGATGTTGCTGTAAGTGCCGAGGCGAAAGCCGGATTGGTAGCGCTATTTGAACGTCCCGAAGAGATGTCCGCCTGGCTCGCCGACTGGGAGGAGCGACTGGACAAGGAGTCCTGCACCGCAGGGGAGCGGGCAAAGCGAATGCGCCAAGCCAATCCCGCTTTTATTCCGCGTAACCATCGTGTGCAGCAGGCCATTACAGCAGCCATGGAGGAGAATGACTACAGCCTCTTCGAAACCCTGCTGGAAGTTGTCACCCACCCCTTTGATGATCAACCGGGACGCGAGGAGTACTCACGTCCCGCCGAGCCCAGCGAGCAGGTGTTCCGTACCTTTTGTGGTACTTGATCATGCCTCAGGTATCACCAGCTCCCGTGCTTCGCCCATCAATAGCCGCTGATTGGCTTCCAGCGCTTCACGCAGGAAGTGCCACAGTAGCCGTACCCGCGCCAGGCGGCGCTGCTCCTGACGGGCGGTGATCCAGAACTGGCGCACGATCTGCACTCCGTTGTTTAGCACACTACATAGCGTCTCGCTGGTTTCCGCCATGAAGCAGGGCAGGACGGCAAGGCCTGCCCCTTGCAACGTAGCTGCGTACTGAGTGGTAACGCTGGTGCTGCGGATCGAAAAGTGTGGCGCCGAGCCGATGATCGCGGGGTCAAGCAGTGGGTCGAGGTAGCTCAGCTGTTCGCTGAAGATCAGGTCGTCCACATAGCCGATCAGGCGATGGTTGCCCAGTTCGGCCAGTCGGGTAGGGCGGCCGTGGCGAGCAAGGTAGGCCTGGCTGGCGTAAAGACGCAGGCGATAATCGCATAGTCGTGAGGTGACCAGCCCCTGACTGGTCGGGCGCTCTACGGTAATGGCGAGATCCGCTTCGTGGCGGCTCAGATTGACTACCCGGGGCAAAGCGAGCAGATCCAGGGTAATGCCGGGGTGGCGCTCACAGAAGGCCGAGAGCAGCGGGGCGATGACCCAGGTGCCGAGCCCTTCGGTCACACCGAGGCGGATCTGGCCGCTAAGCTGGCGGTTCTTGTCGGCCAGGTTCTCACCCGCTTCGAACGCGTGGCGGGCCATCTCTTCGGCATGGGCCAGCAGCTGGTGGCCAGCCTCGGTCAAATGGTAGCCGTGAGTGCTACGCTCAAACAGTTGTGTGTTGAGCTTGTGCTCGAAACGCCGAGTGCGGCGTGACAGCGTGGAGTGATCAACGCCCAGCCGTCGGGCGGCATCGGTGAGTCGCTGGCTGCGGGCCACTTCGAGGAAAATCTGAATGTCTTGCCAGTCGAGCATGGTAGCTTGCCTTCACGTGGCTTACTGGGCAGGTGCTTGTGCGTTTTTGCACAAGCTATGTGAATAAGTAGTCATTGTCACGGCTGGCAACGACTCGATAGACTCGAATTCATTCCACGTCGTGTATTTCTACACAGAAAGTCGTACCTAATACCTACACGAATCCCTACCTACAACAAAACATCCCACTTCAGGAGACAGCCATGTCCATTCGTGAGATTCCCATGTATATCGACGGTCAGGCGGTTCCGTCCCAGAGCCAGGAGTGGCGCGATGTGGTCAATCCGGCTACCCAGGAAGTGGTGGCGCGGGTACCGTTCTGTACTGCCGAAGAGGTCGACCGCGCCGTCGCCAGCGCCAAGGAGGCGTTCAAGAGCTGGCGCAAGGTGCCGCTGGCCAGGCGTCAGCGCATCATGCTCAAGCTGCAGGCGCTGATTCGTGAGCATACCGACGAGATCGCCGCGCTGATTACCGAAGAGCATGGCAAGACCCTGCCTGACGCCGCGGGCGAGGTAGGTCGCGGTCTGGAAGTGGTCGAGCACGCCTGTTCGATCAACTCGCTGCAACTGGGCGAGTTGGCCGAGAATGTGGCTA
>DXFC01000272.1 GCA_019114645.1 Candidatus Halomonas stercoripullorum | reverse complement strand
TCCTGCTCGCCTAATGCCTCATGGACCTGGACATACGGCATCTCACCGTCCCATCCCGCCTTGATCGGCTGGTTGATGATGTTGACCTGCAACCCCACTGGTACGCGATCAAAAACCGACTCGATAGCCTCGGGGAACATGCGAATGCAGCCCCGGCTTGCCCGCATACCGACCCCATCGGGCTGGTTGGTGCTGTGTATGAGATAGCCCGGGATATCGAGCAGAATGGCATGGCGGCCCAGCGGATTATCCGGCCCCGGTGGCACCACGGCAGGCGCCTCCTCGCCACGTGCAGCCGCCTCCTCACGTACCGAACGCGGTGGATACCAGGCGGGATCCTCAAGGCGCATGGTGACCGTAGTTTTGCCCAGCGGTGTATCGAAACCTTCACGGCCGATACCGATGGGGTAGGTTTCCACCCGAGGGGTCTCACCTTCGTTCACCGACGGGTAGTAGTAGAGCCGCAACTCGGCGACATTGACTACCATCCCTTTACGCTCCACCGGTGGCAGGATAAAGCGCGCCGGAATGGTGACTTCCGTGCCCTCGCCCGGTAGCCAGACGCTAACGTCGGGATTAGCGCGAAGAATCTCCTCGTAGCCCATATTGTGGGCACGGGCAATATCGAGCAGTGTCTCGTTGCCTTCGACGGTAACCGTGTAGTCCTCACCAACGACGTCACCTTGCTCGGGCAGCGGGTAGTGTCCCTTCGGCCACTCCTCTGCCCGAGCAGTATTGACCGCCAGGATCAAGACCAGCACCAGCATGGCAACCCATGAGACTAGCCCCCCCTGACGCAACGCGGGCCAACACTGCCCCTGTATCGTGTCGTGAGACTTCATGGGGCCAGCAGCACATAGCGCAGAATTTCGACAACCTGATCGGTCGTGGTGCACCAGGCTTGGGCTTCGGCATCGACTTCCTTGAGCGGATGCACGATATCCTCGTCATGCAGAGTGATGTACGGCTTGCCCAGGGCGGCACAGTAGCCGGCATCAAAGGCGGCATTCCACTGCTTGTACTCCGAGCCAAAACGCACCACCACCAGGTCGCTCTGCTCGATCAGGGTACGGGTACGGATGGAATTGACCTTGGACGACTTGTGGTCGCGCCAGAAGCCAGTGCTCTCCGGGCCCAGATGATCGCCTGCGGCGTCACTGGCAGGATGGTCGGTTACCGGCGCGGTGAACACGACATCCAGGCCGGCCTCCTTGGCGCCACGCTCAATCTCGGCACGCCAGTCAGTATGAATCTCGCCCGATAGGTAGACGTAAAAGCTCATCAGGGTTCTCCTTAAGTATGAGGGTCTCTATGATAACCGCCAAAAAAATGTACACAAACTTTGCCTATGCTACCCCGCACTCCCTCGTCAGCTAATCTAAACAAGGAACCCGGTTGATGCATAACACGCCACTTCCCGCAGGACGCGTCAGAGAAGTCTTTCGTGCCTTTTTACTGCTGGGCCTTACCTCCTTTGGCGGACCTGTGGCCCATCTTGGCTATTTTCGCAATGAGTTCGTCCAGCGGCGGCGCTGGCTCTCCGAGCAGGCTTATGCCGACTTGGTAGCGCTGTGCCAGTTTCTACCGGGGCCTGCCAGCAGCCAGGTAGGTTTCGCCCTGGGTCTGATGCGTGCCGGGCCTTGGGGAGCAGCGGCGGCCTGGGCAGCTTTCACCCTACCCTCCGCTATCGTCCTGGCCCTGTTCGCTTTAGGTGCCGCCGTGCTCGACGGTCCCGTCAGCCAGGGAATCATTCACGGCCTGAAGGTCACCGCGGTGGCCGTTGTGGCACATGCCGTATGGGGCATGGCCCAAAACCTTTGTCCCGACCGCCAGCGTGCCGGCATCGCCCTGGCCGCGGTGTTCATGGTGCTGCTGGTCAGCGGCCCAATGGGCCAGGTCACAGCTATTGCCGCCGGTGCAGTCGCCGGCCTGCTGTTATGTCAAGCTCAAGCCACCCGCGAAATGCATGAACTGCCACTCCCCTTGTCCACCGGTACCGGCTTGGTGGCAGGGCTGCTTTTCGTTGTTTTACTGGCGGGCTTGCCGCTGCTGGCCTCGCTCAACCCTGCCGGCAGCCTGACGGTAATGGATGCTTTCTATCGCGCCGGCGCCTTGGTGTTCGGTGGAGGCCATGTGGTGCTGCCGCTGCTGGAAGCCGAACTGGTCCAGTCCGGCTGGGTCGCTGCCGACGATTTTCTCACTGGTTATGGCGCGGCACAGGCCGTCCCGGGCCCACTGTTCACTTTTGCTGCCTATCTGGGCACGCTGATGGCACCACTAGGCAGCAGTTTGTTCGGGGCTAGTCTGGCATTATTGATGATCTTTCTTCCCGGCATGCTGTTGCTGGTGGCAGTGCTACCCCATTGGAACCGGTTCCGCCGCTGGGGCCATGCGCAAGCCCTGATGCGCGGCGCTAATGCCGCGGTTGTCGGTATTCTGGGTGCGGCCCTTTACCACCCAGTGTGGACCAGTGCGATTCTCGGCCCTTACGAGTTCGCCCTCGCACTGACCGGCTTTCTCTTGCTGAGTGTCTGGAAGCTGCCGGCCTGGACGGTGGTGATTGTCCTCGCCGGTGGCGGTATCGTCATTACGCTGTAGCATCCATCGCGACAAGTTCATCACCCACGGCGATGAGCTGCCCTTCCCCGGCCAGCAGGGTGGAGTTCTGCCCAAAGTAGGCGCCTGGCCGCAGTGGCTGCGTTTTCATTGCCATCAACGTCTTCAGCGGTTCACCGGGTACGTCGATGGTGCCGGTCGCCTGGTTCACTGTGGTGATCTTGCAGCGCTGGCAAGGTTTACGCAGCCCAAAACGGTAGGTGCCTACTTTAGCCGCCACTTCCCTCCAGCCATCTTCAGCAAAGGCCGGCGCCCCCTCGATCACGATATTGGGCCGAAAGCGGTTCATGGGTAACGGTCCTGTCCCCTGTGGTTCCAGGTGCTGATTGAGTGCGGCCAGAGAACTTGCCGAAGCGACCAGAAACGGATAGCCGTCAGCAAAGGCAGTATGGGCCGTTTCGCCCTGCAAATAGCGAGACTCGACGGGACGTTGCTGCGCCTCATCAAAGCGCACCAGGCGCAGCGGGCTGCCGCGCAGGTCGCCTAGCACCTGGGTCAGCCAGGTTGCTGCTGCGTCGCCTTCATCAAATGCCTGACAGGCATCCTCCCATACATAGGCCGTCAACCGGGGCTGCTCGTGACGTGTGAGTGCGATAGCCAACGGCTCGGCCTCGGGATGCTCCAGCATTAAATACCCCTCTTCGAATCGCACCGAGATCCGTGCCATGGCCGGCAGCTGTCGCTGGGTGACAAAACGACCCACCATGTCTACCACCATCCACTGTCGGTCGTAAGGCAGGCCACGCACTCCCAGCACGGCTTGCTCGACAGCGATACCGGCCAACGACTTGACTGGATAGAAATGCAGCGACGCTATTTTCACTATCAGAGGCTCCTCTGCAAAATGTCACAATTTCCGGCTCGCTTTTGTCAGACGGGTTTTCTAAGCTGTAAAGGTCCGATTCAGCCAACCAAGGAGATGGCATCATGCTGAAACGCTTCACTCTTGTTACTTCTGCCCTGCTACTGACTTTTGCTGGCGCTGCGCATGCCGACGATATCGAAGGAGAGGTCGAGTCGGTAGATAGTGACAACCAGACCCTGACCGTTCAGGGCATCACCTTTCATACCGATGACAATACCGATTACGATGACGGTTTGACCAGTTTTGATGATCTCGAAACCGGTCAGCGGGTCGAAATCGATTTCGATTACGATGGTGAACGCCACCTCGCCACGGAGATTGAACTGGACGATTGACGCCTCTACTCAATACCACGATTCAAAAAAGGCGGCAGTGCGCAAGCACTGCCGCCTTTTGCTGGTCATAGTAAAAACTCAGAAGTTCGGCTTGCGCTTCTCAACGAAAGCACTCATGCCCTCTTTCTGCTCTTCACCAGCGAAGCAGAAAGCAAACAGGGCGGTTTCCAGGGCCAAAGCGCTATCGAGCTCTTGCTCCATGCCATCGTGAACTGCCTGTTTGGATGCACGTACCGCTTGCGGACCATTACCGGCAAGCTGCTTCGTCAACTCGTCAGCGTAGGCCTCAAGCTCGGCCTGGGGCATGACCCGGTTGACCAGACCAATACGCAGCGCTTCCTGGGCGTCTATCTTGCGCCCGGTAGTCACCAGATCCAGCGCCATGGCCGGCCCCACCCGACGCGGCAAACGCTGGGTACCGCCGAAGCCAGGAATTACCCCTAGCAACACTTCGGGTTGACCAAAGACGGCGTTGTCACTGGCGACGGCCCAGTCGCAGGCCAGCGCCAATTCACAACCGCCGCCCAGGCAGAATCCATTCACCAGGGCAACCACCGGTACCGGGAGTGTTTCCAGCCGCTTGATGGTACGCAGCGCCTGGCTAGCGAAGGCACGCGCCTCTTCCGGCGTCTTGTCCTTCATCTCGGTAATATCGGCGCCGGCAACAAAAGACTTTTCACCCGCGCCGGTGATCAGTACAGCACGCAGGTCATTGCGTTGCTCAAGTTCGCAGAGCAGCCTTTCCAGCTCAGTAAGTACCGCACTGTTAAGCGCATTGAGTGCCTTGGGGCGACTGATGGTCAGTCGTACAACGCCGGAGCTCTCAACAACTTCTATCACTTTTTCGCTCATGGGGTCTCCTGGAGACGCGTTCTTGTAAAGTGGCTACCGACCAGCCTAGCGAACGCTTGGTTGGTCGGCAATCCCTCTTTATCACAAGGCCATTATTCGTAAGTGTGGAAGCCACGTCCGCTTTTACGCCCCAGATAACCTGCCGCTACCATGCGCTTGAGCAGTGGACAGGGACGATACTTGGGATCGCCGAAGCCCTCCTGCAGCACTTCCATGATCGCCAGACAGACATCCAGGCCGATGAGATCGGCCAAAGCCAGTGGTCCCATGGGATGGGCGGCGCCCAGTTTCATCGCCTGATCGATATCCTCGGCACTACCAGCCCCCTCCTGCAGCAGGAAGGCGGCCTCGTTGATCATCGGTACCAACAGGCGGTTGACCGCAAACCCGGGGGAGTCGGCAATGGAAACCGGCGTCTTGCCCAGTTGCCTGGCGAGTTCCTCGATACGCACTGCAGTGGCATCGCTGGTCTGTTCAGCACGAATCACTTCAACCAATTTCAGGACCGGTACGGGATTGAAAAAATGCATACCCACCACACGCTCAGGGCGTTCGCACACCGCAGCCAGGCGGGTCAGCGACAGCGACGAGGTATTGGATGCCAGGATCGCGTCATGGGTGAGACGACTCAGGTCACGGAACAGCTTTTCTTTCAGCGCCGGCTGCTCGGGAGCCGCCTCGATGATCACTTCGCAACCGCGGAGCGCCTCAAGCGAAGTGGTCAGTTCAAGGCGCGCCATAGCCTCGCCCTTCTCCGCTTCGCCCAGTTTCTCCTTGGCTACCAGCCTGCCCAACCCCTTGTCGATGGCGGCCTGGGCACGACCAAGCTGGTCGTTGGCCACATCATAGAGCTGGACGGGAAAACCGCCCGTGATCAGCACTTGGGCAATACCCTGCCCCATGGTACCGGCCCCTACCACGCCGATGGTTTGCTGACTCATGGTATTTCTCCCGTTCATTGTTTGCGCGCTTCTTCGCGCAGCACGAATTTCTGGATCTTACCGGTGGAGGTTTTTGGCAGCTCGGTGAAAACGACGGTTTTAGGTACCTTGAAGCGCGCCAGATGCTCACGACAATGCTCGATGATGTCGGCTTCGGTGATCTCGCCGTAGCCCACTTTCAGCTTGACGAAGGCGCAGGGGGTCTCGCCCCACTTCTCGTCGGGCTTGGCCACAACCGCTGCCTCTTCCACCGCCGGGTGGGCGTACAGCGCGTCTTCGACCTCGATAGTGGAGATGTTTTCGCCACCGGAAATGATGATGTCCTTGGAGCGATCCTTGATCTCGATATAGCCGTCCGCATGCCACACGGCCAGGTCCCCGGTGTGGTACCAGCCTCCGGCCAGCGCCTCTTCGGTGGCAACCTCGTTCTTCAGGTAGCCTTTCATTACGTTGTTGCCCCGCATCAGCACTTCACCGATGGTTTCGCCATCTTTAGCCACCGGTTCCAGGGTGAGAGGGTCCGCCACGCAGAGCGCTTCCAGCATGTGGTAACGCACACCCTGGCGTGCCTTGATCTTCGCCTGTTGCTCCAGCGGCAGTTCGTTCCATGCCTCACGCCAGGCGCACACGGTAACCGGACCATACACCTCGGTCAGGCCATAGACGTGGGTGACCTCGATGCCCAACTTCTCGACACCGGCAATCACCGAGGCGGGCGGCGCAGCACCGGCGGTAGTCACCTTCACCGGATGACTGAACGTGCGCTTCTGTTCCGTCGGCAAATTGACCAGGCCGTTCAACACGATGGGTGCGCCACTGAAGTGACTCACTTTCTCGTCAGCGATCAGATCGGTAATTTTCTTGGGATCCACCTTGCGCAGGCAGACACTGACACCGGCATTGGCGGCAATGGTCCAGGGGAAGCACCAGCCGTTGCAGTGAAACATCGGCAGTGTCCAGAGGTAGACCGGATGGTGCGGCATGGCCCATTCGAGAATATTGCTCACTGCGTTGAGGTAAGCACCGCGATGATGGTAAACCACTCCTTTGGGTTTACCCGTGGTGCCGGAGGTATAGTTGAGCGAGATCGCCTGCCATTCGTCCTCGGGCAAGCGGTAGGCATATTCGGGATCCCCTTCGCCCAGCAACGCCTCATACTCGACTGCACCGATACGCCGTGCTTCACCCTCGTACAGTGCATCATCGACATCAATGATCAGGGGCTTGTTCGCTAGTTGCGCAACA
>DXFC01000271.1 GCA_019114645.1 Candidatus Halomonas stercoripullorum | reverse complement strand
ACCGCAATGGCGACGCCTTCGTCCATTACCGCGTCTTCCCCCAGCTCGGTTTGCAGCGCCAGAGTGCCTTCGACGCTGCCCGCCACCCGGGCTTGACTGCCTGAGACCTCAAAGGTATCCAGCGTCAGTTCCACCGCGGCTCCTTCAGAGGTGAAGACTGGCGGCATGGCGGTAGTGCTGATCGGGTGCAGTACGTCGAACCCGGTCACTACGCCCTCGACCAGAATAATGCTGAGCGACAACGACTCACGCGTTTGCCCAACATCACCCTGGACATAGCCGACAAGCTCAATCTTTATATGGTCGCCAAGTTCGGTAAAGGTAGCCGTGGAGTCGCCCTCCTCTCGCACGATGAGCCATTCACGCTCCTGCCCATCAAGCAGTCCCGTCACGCTACCGGCGATTTCAAGCGGCTCCGCTGAGCCTGCCGCCAGGAGAGGCATGGCCAGCAGGGCCAGTGGAGCCAACCCCATCGATAGCAGCACGTGTTTTCGCCGCATGTTTCCCTCCACCGCAAGCCTGCCTCGACTGAGGCCGTGGCCGCTATTGTCAAAGGTACCTGACACCCTGGCAAGCCTGCACCGGGACACCGACAAGCTTCGGTGCACGGGGCTCCCGTGCTATGCTTCACGTCCAGTTGCGGCATTACGCCCACGACATGAACAATCCACTATTTACAGGAGCACAGCATGGCCACAGCGACAGCACGGCATATTCTGGTAGATAGCGAAGCGAAATGCGAAGCCCTCAAGGCGGAAATCGAAGGTGGGCGAGACTTTGCCGACGTGGCACGTGAGCACTCCTCCTGCCCTTCAGGACGCCAGGGCGGCGATCTGGGCAGCTTCGGCCGGGGCCAGATGGTACGCGAGTTTGATGAAGTGGTGTTCTCCGGTGAGCTGAACAAGGTACACGGCCCGGTGAAAACCCAGTTTGGTTATCATCTGTTGGAAGTCACCAGCCGCAGCTAGAACAGTCAATATACGCATCGTCCGGGACGCTCTATGACCCTTTCAGCCACTCGTGCACCGCTCGCCATGCCGAGTCACGACGCTACCACAAGTGGCCGCGCCGTGGCCGGTGCGCCGATCATTCAAGTGGAGAATCTCTCCAAGGTCTACGCAAAAGGCTTTCAGGCGCTCAAGCAGATCGACCTGACGATTCGGCGCGGAGAAATCTTCGCCTTGCTCGGCCCCAACGGGGCCGGCAAAACAACGCTGATCAGTATTATCTGCGGTCTGGTCAATGCCAGCAGTGGCAGCATCAAGGTGGATGGCTACGATACAGTCAGCCACTATCGCCAGGCGCGTGAGCGTATCGGCCTGGTGCCGCAAGAACTGACCAACGAAGCGTTCACTACCGTATGGGACACCGTCAGCTTTAGCCGGGGGCTGTTTGGTAAACCACGTGACCCCGCCCATATCGAGAATATCCTGCGCGCCCTCACCCTGTGGGAGAAACGCAACAACCGCCTGCTTCAGCTTTCGGGGGGCATGAAGCGGCGTGTGCTGATTGCCAAGGCGTTGTCACATCAGCCCCAGGTGCTGTTCCTTGACGAACCCACTGCAGGGGTCGACGTGGAGCTGCGCCGGGAGATGTGGGATGTGGTACGTGAGCTCCGCGACCAGGGGGTCACCATCATTCTCACCACACACTACATTGAAGAAGCGGAGGAAATGGCCGACCGTATCGGTGTCATCCGCCGTGGCGAGTTGGTACTGGTGGAGGACAAGCACACCTTGATGCGCCAGCTGGGTCGCAAAGAGCTGACGCTACAGCTGGCCACTCCGCTGGAAGCCGTACCCGCCGCGCTAGCCGGCCATGCCCTCACCCTGTCCGAAGAAGGCCATGCTCTGGTCTACACCTATGACGGGAGTCATGCGAGTGAAGGCACCGGCATTGCCAACTTGCTGGCCGATCTCGAAACGGCCGGCATTCGGGTCAAGGATCTGCACACGCGGCAAAGCTCGTTGGAGGATATCTTCGTCAACCTGGTTCGGGAGAACGCATGAACCTGCAGTCGGTGAAAACCATTTATCTGGCCGAAGTGACCCGCAGCCTGCGTACCGTGCTGCAGAGCATTGTTTCCCCGGTGGTCTCCACCTCGCTCTATTTCGTGGTCTTCGGCGCGGCTATCGGTTCGCGCATCAATGAAGTCGACGGGGTCAATTACGGTGCCTTTATCGTCCCTGGCCTGATCATGTTGATGCTGTTGACCCAGAGCGTATCGACCGCCTCTTTCGGTATTTTCTTTCCCCGTTTCTCGGGCACGATCTACGAAATCCTGTCGGCGCCCATCTCCTCTTTCGAAATTGTGCTTGGCTACGTCGGAGCGGCAGCCACCAAAGCCATCATACTGGGCTTGATCGTACTGGCCACGGCGCGGCTGTTCGTGCCTTTCAGCATTCAGCACCCACTGATCATGCTGCTGTTCCTGCTGTTGACCGCGCTCACTTTCAGCCTGCTCGGCTTCATCATCGGCATCTGGGCCGACGGCTTCGAAAAGCTCCAGTTGGTGCCGCTCTTGATCGTTACCCCGCTGACCTTTCTCGGAGGCACCTTTTACTCCATCGATATGCTGCCACCGTTCTGGCAGGCGCTGTCGCTGTTTAACCCGGTGGTCTATCTGGTCAGCGGCTTTCGCTGGAGCTTTTATGGCACTGGCGATGTCAGTATCTGGGCCAGCATCGGCATCATTACGCTATTCCTGTGTATCGCCCTGGCGATCGTCCACTGGATTTTCCGCACCGGTTACCGGCTCAAGCCCTGAAGAAGCCTGAAGAAAGCCCGGCAGACTGCTGAATTAGCTAATGCAGGTAGTTGATTTTTGTCATCCTTTACCTAAACACTTGGGACCGTAGCGTTACAGATGGGTTAAACTCGACCAAGCAGGGATAATAAATAACAAGCAAATATTGGCGTTATGCATACCGTCATGTAGCCGACCGGCATAGGCCATTGCATAGGTCAAGTCAATGACTAGAGTCGAAGCCAGGCAGGGAGCTTCACTCGATTGGCGTGTCGAGTTTCGTAACACAGCGCTGGAGTCTCAATATCGCCGTAGCATGCGCATGCACGATGCGCTACAGATACGTCGTACCTTATGGATTGTCGCTACTCTCTTTCTGCTCTTCATCCCAGCTGACTATTCCCTGCTGGGCAGCGGCACGACGTTTACCGCCCTGACGTTGATGCGCTGCCTGGTTGCCATCAGCTGTCTGACATTCGTCCGTGTCATCACCAAGCGCCCTGTCCAGGCCCACCGGCCATTGTTACTCAATCTCGTCTACTTCATCACGCTGAACAGCCTGCTCCTGTCGATCCTGCTGCATCCCGGCCATACCGGCCTGCATATCTCCTCGTTGATGGCCGCCAGCCTGACGATTTACCTTCTCGTTCCTAACCGGCTGGGCCGAATCCTGTTCTGGAATGCCTACCTCAACCTCGGCTTCCTGCTCATTACCTGGCTGTGGAAGCCGATGGACCCGGGGATGCTGAAGGCCAGCCTGTTGATTCTGGCGTTTACCAACCTGATGGGCTGGATGACCTTTAGCCGACTCAACCAACTCCAGCGCAAACAATTTGCCTTGCTGATGGATGAGCGAAGCACCAATCGCCAACTGCAAACTGAGATCAATGAGCGCCAACTGCTCGAAAGCCAGTTACGTCAGATGGCCAGTACCGACCCGCTAACCGGCATTCCCAACCGGCGGCATTTCTTTGAGCTCGCCGAGCGTGAGTTCAGCCGGGCACAGCGGGAGGGTACGCCTCTCGCTATTTGCATGGTCGACATTGACCGCTTCAAGGTTCTCAATGATCGTCATGGCCATGCCGTTGGTGACCTCGTGCTTAGCGCCGTGGCGAGCTGTTGCGCTTCGGTACTGCGCGATACGGATATCATCGGTCGCTATGGCGGTGAGGAGTTTGTCATCGCCCTGCCCCAGGCCGATCTCGCCACCGCTGAGCCTATCGCCGAGCGCCTGCGTCAAAAGGTGCACGCACTGGACCTCCCCATGATTGATGGGGAAACCCGCCTTTCGGTCACGGTGGGCATCAGCCAGGTTTTACCCCAGGAAACCGCCCTGGAAATGGCATTGCAGCGTGCCGATGCGGCACTTTATGCCGGCAAGGCCCGTAGCCGTAACTGTGTCATCATTGCCAGTGAGACATCCGCCGCAACCAATGCGGAAACCTGATACCGCTGTTACAACAACTCGCGCACCACATCCGTTACACGGCCATCTACCGTCCGCTGTACCTTGTCTTCGATCTCACTGCACAACGACTCGACCTGTTGACCGTCATTGCCGACCACCACGAAGCTCCATTCGCTTATGTCCAGCCGGTCGCGACTCCCGCTTTCGCACACGGCGATTGCCGGGTTACGCCCATAGCGCTCATGCAGGCCCCCCATGCGCTGTCGCTTCTCCTTGAGCGATGCGCAGCCGGGCAGTGAAATCGATAACGTCAGAATTGCGATATTCATCTCTTGCTCCTGTCGACCCGAAGAGCGTGACCCCATATTCTATTGCTTCGTACCCTCACCTTACCCCTTACGCTGGAGCATCACCTTGACCATGGACGACGCTATCCTCCTGTTTGCCTCCGGCTTTGGACTCGGCTGGATGCCTTGGGCTCCAGGCACGTTCGGCTCGCTACTTGGGTTACCGCTCGCCTGGTGGCTACTGGGCCTGGCACGGCGTGAGCAATTCGCCATTGCGGGCTTTCTGGTGATAGTGGCGATCCCTATCTGCCATGTCGCCGCCAATATGCTCGGCGGCAGCGACCCGGGGCAGATCGTAGCTGACGAGTTGATGATGCTGCCTCTCGCCCTCCTCGGCTTATCCGCCCTACGTTCATTCTGGGGCCTGACACTGGCGTTCAGTCTGTTTCGCCTGTTTGACGCCATCAAGCCGCCCCCCGTCTCCTGGGTGGAAAGCTTCGACGGCGGTCTGGGCATCGTGCTTGACGATGCCGTAGCGGCGCTGTTGACCTGGGTGGTCCTGGTGATGCTATTGGCCATGTGGCGCCGATGTCATCGCGGCCGGGATCATACCTCAATGACCAAGTCCGGGATAAACAGGGGCGGCTCAAACTCATCGGGGTAACCGCCGGGATTGGCCAGTACCCGTGTGCCATCCACATTGCAATCCACCGGCTCGTGGACATGCCCGTGAATCCAGAGGTCCATACGCCCCATCAATGTCGGCAGATGTGAGGCGAAGGCAGGAGAGAGTGCATCGCCCTGGTAACGCGGTGGAATGCACTGCGCCAGGGGCGCATGATGGCTGATCACTACCCGTGGGCCGTCAAAAGGCTGGGCCAGCTCCTCCTCCAGCCAGGCCAGCGCCTCGGCGTGCAACTGCTGGCTCGCCTTGGGAGTGAAGGTTTCACCTTCTGGCTGCTTGATGATGCTGAAATCAGGCATCAGTCCGAGCGCCTTCTGCTCGGTCAATACAACGTCATGGTCGGGCTCGTCCTCATACAGGGCAAAGTCGGTCCACAATGTCGTGCCGTGAAACAGCACGCCATCCAGTATGAGCGAGCGATTGTCGAGCAGGTGTATGCCTAGCTGCTCGGCTTTAGTCGCCAACTTCTGGCGTAACAAGGGCATGGACGTGCCATAGAACTCATGATTCCCCGGCACATAGAGAATCGGCAGCCCGGCGAACTGCTCCGCCGCCCAGTCCAATCCCTCCGCATGACGGTGTATATCTCCGGCGAGAATCACGGCATCCGCCGCGACTTGCGGCAATTCCCGGCCAATGTCGAAATGTTCAAGATGCAGGTCCGACAGTACCCTGAGTCGCACGAATGTCTCCTTTTCAAACCCCGGCAAATTGCCTTTCAGCATAAGCGGAAAGCGAGAGGCTTCGCCAGCTTGGCTCATGGACCAAGCGCGTCTATCTTGAGACTTGAAGTAACTGGTTGGCAAAGCGCATCACGACTCAAGGAGAGAGACTCATGAACCCGAACACTGCGTCCACTCAGGATGTTGTCGATATACTGACCCTCGATCACCGCGAGATGGAGGAGCTGCTCGACCAGATTCAGCAGACTACCGCCGCTGATCTACGTCGCGACCTGACCGATACCCTGATTGCCGAGGTCATGCGCCATGCGGTTGC
>DXFC01000270.1 GCA_019114645.1 Candidatus Halomonas stercoripullorum | reverse complement strand
TCGAACTCCTGAAGAATATGCACGAGATGCAGGCGCCAGCCGTTGACGGTGATGTCCAGTGTCAACGGCAGCGCCTCAGCCCAAGGCGCGGTGTCGATATTGCCACGCACCGCCACCACCGGGGCCAGCTCTGCCAGCCGCTCGAGAATGATGGCGTCTGTATCAGCGCTGCCCACGTCGCCCAGGTGCAGAATGAGCTCACAGCCCTCAAGCATCACCAACGCCTCCGGACGCAGTAGCCCATGGGTATCACTGATGACGCCGATCGGCAGCTCCGTGGTGATGTGATGCGCCAGTGCTTGCATGACGCCTCCATTGAGTTTCATAACCCCACGAATGGCGTGAACCCGCCGAAGATCATGCGCTTGCCATCGAAGGGCGGATCTTTTTCGAACTCCTCGAATAGACCAAGGCTCTTGAATTCCTCCATCACCTTGGCGTTGATGGCATCGCGTGCTTCGCGGGATTCGTAGACAATCCAGGAGAACACCACAATCTCGTCATCCTTCGCCTGAACAGCACGTGGGAAAGAGGTCACGTCGCCGTAGGGCACGTCGTCGGCCAGGCAGGAGACGTACTCTAGTGCGCCATGCTTCTTCCAGATGTCACTCGCTTGCTCCTCCAGCGCTTTGTAGCCATCCAGCCGGTCCTGGGGCACCGGGGTGATGAAGCCGTCTACATAGGTCATGTCGTATCTCCAGAGAGCTCTTCCATTGTTGATATGAGTCACGCACACTTCGCTCTGGACTTCTTTATAGGTTGATATCAACATAACTGCAAGATGACAAACACCAAGTTTCCACCCCAACAGACCCTTGAGGTCGCCAATAGCTGCCTATGCCTCTATACCCAGCGGGCAGCACGAACGCTGGCACGGCATTTCGACGAGGCGTTTCGACCGTTGGAACTCACCAACGGCCAGTATTCTCTATTGATGTCGCTTAACCGACCGGAGGCGCCCACGGTACGCGAGACGGCGGACTTTCTCGCTATGGATCGCACCACCCTGACCGCCCTGCTCAAGCCACTGGAGCGGCGCAAGCTGGTGGCCGTTGCCCCCGATGAGAAAGACCGGCGCAAACGCCGCCTGCGGCTCACTACTGCAGGCCACGCGCTACTGCTCGATGCTTACCCCATCTGGCAGCAAGCACATGCCGAACTGGAAATGCTCGTCAGTGATGCACAGGCGTTACGCACTGGCCTAAAGGCTCTGGTTGTGCATATCGACAACCAAGAGTAGCTGGCGCTACTTCATCTCGAAGCCACGCTGGGTGAGGAATTCACGCATGTGGGCGCGCAACTTGCTGTCAAACAGTGGACTCAGGTTTTGCGACCAGGTGGAGTCCTTGTTTCCGCCGCGCCGTTGGCTGTAGTAGGTCTGCATAGTGTCGTCGAAGGCCCCGACCAGCTCGCTATCGTCGCAGTAGTAATCCTCCTTGAGGATTGCTTCCACCGGTAGGCGCGGCTTGATATCCGGTTCATGGGCAGGGTAGCCAAGGCACATGCCGAATACCGGGTAAACATGCTCTGGCAGCTTCAACAAATCACTGATTGCCTGGGGATTGTTGCGGATGCCGCCGATGTAACAGATACCCAGCCCCTCGGATTCGGCAGCGATAGCCACGTTCTGGGCCATCAGGGCGGCGTCGATACTGGCCACCAGCAGCTGTTCGGTCATGCCGCGCACGACGTTGGCGCCGGTACGCTCGGAAGCCTCGGTGGGGCGCTTCATGTCGGCGCAGAACACCAGAAAGTCGGAGGCGGTCGCCACATAGGATTGCCCACCGGCCAGCTCGGCGATCTGCTCGCGGTTGGCCGGGTTTTTGACATGAATAACGCTATAAGCCTGCACGTGGCTGGAGGTCGCGGCGGCCTGGCCGGCCCGCACCAATTCCACCAACAGCTCCCGAGGAATCTTCTGGTCGGTAAATTTGCGAATGGAGCGGTGGGATTTCAGCAATTCAATAGTGGGATTCATGTCACCTCACACATCAGGTTCATTAACCTGCTTATTATCTTTCATTATGCAGTGCATTGCATTTACCGAGGATTCTGCCGCTTCTAGGGACTCGTCGCACTCCAGCCGTGCCGGCTTTCCGCTCAAATACCACACGCGATCGGCCAACCGACGCGCATCCCGCCACTCATGGGTAACGCAAATCATGGCCACCCCAGGGCGCGCTTTCAGCAATGACAGGATCAGTGCTTGCAGCTCTTCGGCACGCCCGGCATCTAACGAGGCGAAAGGCTCGTCGAGCAAAAGCAGATCCGGCTCCACGGCCAGGCAGCGAGCCAGGGCGGCACGTCTTGCCATCCCCAGCGAGAGCTGGTCGGGCAACAGATCAGCGCTCTCCTCAAGCCCCACCTGAGCCAACAGCTCAGGAACGCGCGAGGCCTTGACGCCCACCAGCATGAGGTTCTGGCGCAAGGTGCGCCATGGCAGTAAGCGGTGCTCCTGAAACAGGTAGCCAATGCGCACGGTGTCAGGAACGATCGGCTGCGTACGCCTGGTCGACCCGTCCAGCCCGGCAATCAAGTTGAGTAGCGTCGTCTTGCCAATGCCCGAAGGCCCCATCAGACAGATGCGATCTCCCGCGGCGACCGAGGTGGTGATGGACCCCAGCACCGGGTGAGCGCCGGCGGGAATGTGCAACTCAAGCATGATGGCGATCTCCCACCGAGCGCCAGCGCGAGGCACGCCTCTCCATGGGCTGTAAAATCATCAGTTCGATCAACTGCACCACCGCGATAAAAGCCAGGCTATAGGCCAACAAGCTGGCCACATCGAAAATCTGGAAGGCCATATGGAGTTGAAAGCCGATCCCGTCCGAACGTCCCAGCAACTCGACGACCAGCACGATTTTCCAGATCAGCGCCAGCCCGCCGCGAGTAGCGGCCATGAAGTAAGGAAAAAGCTGCGGCATCCACACATGCCGCAGGCGCTGGCCGGGTGTAAAGCGGTAGACTCGCGCCATCTGCTCCAGACGAAAATCAAGGCTGCGCGCGCCCTCTCTCATCGTGACGGCAACATTGGGAATCTTGTTGATCACCACGGCCATGACGGCCGCCACCTCCACCAGACCGAACCAGACATAGAGTAAAATGATGACTACCAGCGCCGGCAGGTTGAGCAGTAGCACCAGCAGGGGGTCGAGCAGTGCGTTAACCAGCGCTGAACGCCCCATCCAGAGCCCCACCAAAGTGCCCAGCGCCATGGCAAAAACGAAACTGTAGGCGACTCTGCGCAGCGTGATCAGTAGGTGGTACTGCAGCTCGCCGGATTGAACAGCCTGCCGCAGCGTATGAAAGACAGCTAAAGGAGAGGGTAGTAGCGCGGAGTCGAGGTACCAGGCTCCGATTGCCCAAATCAGCACCAGCAGCGGGAGGACGATCCAATAGGCGAGGGGCGAAGCTTTCATAACACCTCAGCTTCAGCAGTCGGGGCAGTAAAAAAGAGTGGCGGACATCACCC
>DXFC01000269.1 GCA_019114645.1 Candidatus Halomonas stercoripullorum | reverse complement strand
TACCTTACGCCGGGTACCTGGCTCTCCGGCCGCTTGGGAGAAGTCCCCCTGCGGCACTGGATCACGCCCCAGTCGCGCTTTACGGTGAAAAGTCTCATTATTGATCCGGTTACCGTGCCCCATGATGCGCGGGAGCCGGTACAGTTTTGTATCGAGTCGCATGGCTGTCGGTTGGGTGTGCTGACTGATCTGGGCCACCCTACCGGGCATGTCGTTGATGCTTTCAACGGCTGCGATGCGTTGATTATCGAATGCAATCATGATCGCCACATGCTCGAAGTGGGCCCTTATCCACCGCAACTCAAACGTCGTGTGGGTGGCAAATGGGGGCATCTGGCCAATATACAGGCGGTCACGCTGCTCCAGCAGTTGGGACTCGACCGCTTGCAGCATATCGTGTGTTCGCACCTTTCGGAGCACAATAACCGTCCTGAGCTCGCCCTCGAAGCGCTGACACCGTTGCTCGACGGTGACGCCTCGCGTCTGTCGGTTGCCGCACAGGATAGCGGGATACACTGGCGGGCAATCGCCTGAAACGCTCGCAAAGACCGGTTCTAATTTTTTCTGGAGACTGCCATGGAAAAGCGTCAAGAGCTCTACGCCGGCAAGGCAAAATCGGTGTATACCACCGACGATCCCGATCTGCTCGTTCTCCACTTCCGTGACGATACCAGTGCTTTTGATGGCGAGCGCATGGAGTCACTGGCGCGCAAGGGCATGGTCAACAATTGCTTCAATGCCTTTATCATGGAAAAGTTGGCTGCAGCGGGCATTCCTACCCACTTCGAGCGGCGCCTCTCCGATGTCGAAAGCCTGGTCAAGAAACTCGACATGATTCCGGTGGAGTGTGTGGTGCGCAATATTGCTGCCGGTAGCCTGGTCAAGCGTCTAGGGGTGACTGAAGGGGAAGAGCTAACGCCGCCGACCTTTGAGCTGTTTCTTAAAAATGATGCCCTGCACGACCCCATGATCAACGAATCGCTGGCCGAATCCTTTGGCTGGGCCACGCCTGAGCAGCTCGCCGAGATGAAGGCGCTGACCTTCAAGGTCAACGAGGTGCTCAAGCAGCTGTTCGCCGAGGGTGGTTTGCTGCTGGTCGACTACAAGCTGGAGTTCGGCCTGTTCAAGGGCGAGATCGTGCTCGGCGATGAATTCTCGCCGGACGGCTGCCGCCTGTGGGACGCCAAGACCCGTGACAAGATGGACAAGGACCGCTTCCGCCAAGGCTTGGGCGGTGTAATCGAAGCTTACGAAGAAGTGGGTCGTCGTATCGGTGTGACATTTGCTTAACGCCACTACGTGATCGGTTTACGCCATGAAGAATAAAGGACCCTGCAGGGTCCTTTATTATTTTTGCGGGGAGCTGTCACACGATTTCCATGACTTCCAGCAGCACTCGCTGTGTGTCTTCACGAGCCTGAAAACGTACATCCACGTCGCGCAGGCGTACACCATAAATTCGAGCTTCAGCGCCCTGCCGGTAGGCCGGACGTGGATCCTGGGCCAAGACTTCATGGATCAACTGGCGCAGTGAAGCACCATCCTCACGGGTAGCCAGCACGGCCTCGGCGCTCGCTGAAAACGACACAGCCAGGCAAGGAGGGGCGGTGGGAGCAAGGCCGGCGCGAGCTTCGGGGCGCGACTCCAGCCAGGGTAAATAGGGCTTGATGTCGAGTATCGGGGTGCCGCTGACCAGGTCGCAACCGGAAAGATGTAGACGCACACCGCCATGGGTCTCGATAGCGCTCAACTCGACTAGCGAGAGCCCCAACCGGTTGGGTCGGTTGGGGCTGCGGCTGGCGAATACGCCGACCTTGGCATTGCCACCCAGCCGGGGCGGGCGCACCAGGGGCGTCCAACGCTCCGGAGTGTGATGGAAGAGAAATGATAGCCACAGGTGGCTGAAGGTCTCGAGACCACGCACGGCGAGTGGGTCGTTATAGGGCGCAATGAGCGTCAAGATGGCACGCGCACTGGGCGCCAGGCCAGGCTGGCGCGGAACACCGAACTTGTCGGGGAAATCGCTCTGAATAAGGCCAATGGGCTGCAGTGCATAGCCAGCAGTCGGTGGAGTGAGCATGAACTATGCCATCCAGTAATCGACGCAAGAGTTAAGCATTACGCAGTCCGGTAATGCGCATGGAGAGGTCGATGGCTTCGATGTCTTTGGTCAGGGCGCCGCTGGAAATGCAGTCAACACCGGTTTCGGCGATCTGGCGCAGGGTGGTGTCATCCACATTTCCCGAGGCTTCCAGCGTGGCGCGCCCAGCGTTGCGTTGCACGGCTTCGCGCATCTGCTCAAGACTGAAGTTGTCCAGCATGACGATATCGGCTCCGGCCGCCAGCGCCTGGTCGAGCTCATCGAAATTCTCCACCTCCACCTCAACCGGCAGATCGCGGGCGATGCTGCGCGCTTCCTTGACGGCGGCGGCGATACTGCCGCAGGCGGCGATATGGTTTTCCTTGATCAGGAAAGCATCATAAAGCCCGATACGGTGGTTGTGGCCGCCGCCGCAGGTCACGGCATATTTTTGCGCCAGGCGCAGGCCGGGCAGGGTCTTGCGGGTGTCGAGCAGGCGTACGTTGGTGCCTTCGAGCAGGTCGACATAGTGTCGGGTGCGGGTGGCGGTGGCCGAGAGTGTCTGCAGCAAATTCAAGGCGGCGCGCTCGCCACTCAGCAGGCTACGCGCGGGGCCTTCGAGTTCGACGAAGCAGGTGCCGGTCTCCAGGCGGTCACCATCGGCGGCACTCCAGTGCAGGCGTACGCTTGGGTCGAGGCGTCGAAAGATCTCTTCTACCCAGGCTACGCCGCACAAGACGGCAGGTTCACGAGTGATGATACGAGCTGTGGCCCACTGTGTTTCGGGAATCAGTTGGGCAGTGATATCACCGGGGCCGACATCTTCCGCCAGTACGTAGGCAGCGGCTTCACGGATCGCTTCGACAAGCGCGTCCTGGTAATGCATGTGGCAGACCTTTTCATGTTCATGGAGCACCAAGAGCTCCATTATAGGGAATCCGGATTCACTACGTCAGGAAAGCAGGATGAGAATCGAGCAAGGTTGGCTGAAAGAGGCACGACAGGTAGTGTCGCCCAATCATGATGAGCGCCCACAGGGTGAGGTGTCGGCGGTGGTCTTGCATTCGATCAGCCTACCACCCGGTGAGTTTGGTGGGGAGCATATCGAGCGGCTGTTCACCAACAGGCTTAATGCTGCGGCACACCCCTATTTTGCCGGTATTGCCCAGCTACGGGTCTCCGCACACTTGCTGATTCGGCGTGACGGTGAGTGTGTGCAGTTCGTGTCGTTTGACCGCCGTGCCTGGCATGCCGGTCGTTCGAGCTGGAGCGATCGTGGGCAGGTGCGTGAGGCACTGAATGACTTCACGGTGGGAATTGAACTGGAAGGTGACGAGATCCACGCCTATCGTGACGAACAATACCGGACGTTGGTATGCGTGGTTCGGGCATTGATCGAAACCTACCCGGCTATCGATCCGACACGCATCACAAGCCATGCCCGAGTGGCACCGCTGCGCAAGAGTGATCCGGGGCCTGCCTTCGATTGGGCCTATTTTCATCAAACGCTGCAACGCAGCGAGGATAATAAGGGCGAAAGGGAGGGCAAGGCGACTTTGTTCGAACGGTAGTTTTATTACATCATTGGGCGCTGAGTCGGTGTGGCCCAGGCTTTTCAGCGTAACGGCTGGCGTTGCAATACAATATCGCCGCTGTGGAAAAGGGTTCCATAATGCATTGATTGGCAGTAAAGTGACTTTAAGGTATCGTTCTACGCCATTCGTTGCATAAAATTTTGTAAAATGACTACAACCGCCGCAGCGCGGCCGACAGTATTGATCGTGTGCCAGAGCAAGCGACCCTGGGCGTCTGTCGCCAGGACGATTTGACAACGCAACGGTCTGAAAACACAGTCATTCGGAGAGATGTCGATGAGTCTTGAGGCAAGAGAAGATCTCGATCCGGTCGAAACCCAGGAATGGTTGGATTCCCTGGAGTCGGTCCTGGACCGTGAGGGCGAAGAGCGCGCCCGTCACCTGTTGGGTCGTCTGGCCAATCGGCTGCGTCGGGATGGCACTCAGCCGCCCTTTTCAGTCACTACGCCGCATCGCAACACCATCCCGGTCCACCGTGAGGCACCCATGCCCGGTGATCTCTTCATGGAGCGCAAGATCCGTTCCATGATTCGCTGGAACATGGCGGCGATGGTGACACGTGCCAACCGCAAGAACAGCGGAATTGGCGGCCATATCGCCAGCTACATGTCGAGCGCCACCCTCTATGAAGTGGGCTTCAACCACTTCTTTCGGGCGCCCAGCGGCGACTTTGGTGGCGATCTTATCTATATCCAGGGCCACAGCGCGCCCGGTATCTATGCGCGCGCCTTCCTTGAAGGCCGGCTGACCGAAGAGCAGATGGATCACTACCGTGAAGAGGTTGATGGCAAGGGCCTGTCGTCCTACCCGCACCCCTGGTTGATGCCTGACTTCTGGCAACTGCCCACGGTCTCCATGGGGCTTGGCCCGATCATGGCGATCTATCAGGCCCACGTAATGAAGTATCTCGATCAGCGCGGCCTGAAGCCGATGCAGGATCGCAAGGTATGGTGCTTCCTGGGGGACGGTGAAACCGATGAGCCGGAATCCCTGGGTGCCATTCAGCTGGCCAGCCGTGAAAAACTCGATAACCTCATCTTTGTCGTCAACTGCAACCTGCAGCGCCTGGATGGTCCGGTACGCGGCAACTCGCGCATCATGGACGAACTCGAGGGTGCTTTCCGGGGTGCCGGCTGGAACGTAATCAAGGTGGTCTGGGGTCGTCTGTGGGATCCGCTGTTCGAAAAGGACAAGAAGGGCATCCTGCAGAAGCGCATGGATGAAGCGATCGACGGCGAGTACCAGAACTACAAGGCCAACGGTGGCGCTTATACCCGTGAGCACTTCTTCGGCAAGTACCCCGAGACCGCGGAAATGGTCAAGGACCTGTCCGATGAGGATATCTGGCGTCTCAACCGTGGTGGCCACGACCCGTTCAAGGTCTATGCGGCCTATCATGAGGCGGTACATAACGCCAATGGGCGTCCTACCGTGGTCTTGGCGCATACCGTCAAGGGCTACGGCCTGGGCGCCGATGGTGGCGAGGCGGACAACGAAGCCCACCAGGTCAAGTCGATCGATGACCAGGAAGTCCTCAAGCGCTTCCGTGACCGCTTTGGCATTCCGGTCTCCGACGAGGAGATCGAAAATGATATGCCGTACTACAAGCCGGCCGATGACACGCCGGAAATGAAGTACATGCATCTACAGCGTGAGCGCTTGGGGGGTTACCTGCCGGCGCGCAATCCCGACTTCGAAGCGCTGACGATCCCGGGCCTGGATGACAAGACTTTTGCCAGCCAGATGGGTGGCTCAAAAGGGCGGGAAATCTCTACCACCATGGCCTTTGTGCGGATTCTCAACGGCCTGGTCAAGGACAAGCAGATCGGCAAGCAGGTAGTACCGATTGTGCCTGACGAAGCGCGTACCTTCGGTATGGAAGGGATGTTCCGTCAGCTGGGCATCTACTCGCCCGAAGGTCAGAAGTACGAGCCCATGGACAAGGGCCAGCTGATGTTCTACCGCGAAGACAAGGCGGGGCAGGTGCTGGAAGAGGGCATCACCGAGGCGGGTGCCATGTCATCGTGGATCGCCGCTGCTACCTCGTACAGTAACAACGCCCTGCCGCTGCTGCCGTTCTACATCTACTACTCGATGTTCGGTTTCCAGCGCATTGGTGACCTGGCCTGGGCGGCGGGCGACCTGCAGGCCCGCGGCTTCATGGTCGGTGGTACTGCCGGTCGCACCACGCTGAACGGCGAGGGGTTGCAGCACCAGGATGGTCATAGCCACTTGCAGGCGGCCATGATCCCCAACTGCCGCACCTATGACCCCACCTATGCCCATGAGCTGGCGGTCATCGTTCAGGACGGCTTGAAGCGGATGTACGCCGATAAGGAAAACTGCTTCTACTACCTGACGGTGATGAACGAGAACTACGAGCATCCTGCGCTTGAGGAAATTCCCACCGAGGACATCATCAAGGGCATGTACCTGCTGCGCGAACACCAGGGCGACAAGGGGCATGTGCAGCTGCTCGGCTCCGGCACCATCTTGCGCGAAGTGGAAGCTGCAGCGCGGATGCTGGCCGATGAGTGGGGGGTGGGGGCCGACGTGTGGAGTGTGACCAGCTTCAACGAGCTGCGCCGCGAAGCATTGATGCTCGAGCGCGAGGCCTTCCTGAACGCTGCTGAAGAGCCGGTCAAGCCGCACGTCACGCGTTGTCTGGAAGGACGCAAGGGACCGGCGATTGCCTCCACCGACTACATGCGTCTGTTCGCCGACCAGGTTCGTGCCTGGGTACCGACCGACTATCATGTATTGGGGACCGACGGTTACGGCCGCTCCGACACCCGCGAGAAGCTGCGTAACTTCTTTGAGGTCGACCGCTATTTCGTCACGGTGGCGGCACTCAAGGCACTGGCTGATCGCGGTGAGCTGGATCGCAAGGTCGTTGCCGAAGCGATCAAGAAATACGGCATCGATCCCAACAAGCCCAATCCGCTGACGAGCTGATCCGGTGGCAAGGCGGGCTTAGTTAGCCCGCCTGTTCCTGGCACGATTTGGAAGGAGCGCGACCTTGAGTAGCGAAATCATCAAAGTTCCCGATATCGGCGGTAGTGAAGCCGTCGAAATCATTGAAGTCGCGGTATCCGAAGGGGATGTCATTGAGCCCGAGGATACCCTGATCACGCTGGAATCCGACAAGGCAAGCATGGACGTGCCGTCGCCCAAGGGTGGCAAGGTCGTTCGTGTGTTGGTCAAAGAGGGCGATACTGTCTCCGAGGGGGATGACATCGTCGAACTGGAGCTGGAAGGCAGCGCCGACGACAGCGATGCGGCGGATGAGGCTGAAGCGGCTCCTGCGCAGGAACCGGCACCCTCAACCGAGAAACCCGCGCCAGAGAAACCTGCAGCGCAGGCATCGGCTGGTGGTGGCAAGCGCACCGTAGACATCAAGGTGCCTGACCTGGGCGGTGCCAGCGACGTCGAAGTGATCGAGGTAGCGGTTTCCGAAGGCGACGACGTGGCTGAAGAGGACGCCTTGATCACGCTGGAGTCGGACAAGGCTTCCATGGATGTGCCCAGCCCCTATAGCGGCAAGCTGGTGACGCTGACCGTCAAGGAGGGCGACACAGTCTCCGAAGGTGACGTGATCGGCACCATGGAGATCGCCGGCGAAGGCGCTGATGAAAGCGGCGCCGACGAGGCTGCGGATAACGAGCCCGAAAGAGAAGCTGCAACAGGGCCTGTCGCGGAAGGCGAAGCGGGTGCGACAGAAGAGGCCGTAAGCGATACACCCGAGCGTCGTGAGATCCGTGTGCCCGACCTCTCCGGTGCCAGTGACGTGCCGGTCATCGAGATTGCCGTCAGTGCCGGCGACGAGCTCGAAGAAGAGGATGCGCTGATCACCCTGGAGTCCGACAAGGCTTCGATGGATGTACCGAGCCCCTATAAGGGCAAGCTGATCGAGCTTGCCGTCAAGGAAGGTGACACGGTTTCACCAGGCGACTTGATTGGCTATATGGAAGTCGCTGGCGGCAAGCCCAGAGCGGCACGACCCGAGCCCTCCTCAGCAAGCGGCTCCAGCACATCCAGTGAAGCCAGCAAGCCGGCGGCCCCCGAGACTCCGGCAGAGACGCCGAGCCCGGAAGCCGAGATGGCGCAGCACCAGCCGCGCTCTGACAAGCTGGTTCACGCCGGACCGGCAGTACGCATGCTGGCGCGTGAGCTGGGTGTCGACCTGGCGCAAGTCAAGCCGAGTGGACCCAAGGAGCGTGTGCTCAAAGAGGATGTGCATGCTTACGTCAAGCAGGTGATGGCGGGCCAGTCGCAGGCGTCAACTGCTGCAGCAGGTGGGGCAGGTATACCGGCTGTGCCGGATCAGGACTTCAGCCAGTTCGGCGCGGTGGAAGAGAAGCCCATGGGGCGCTTGATGAAAATGGGTGCCACCAACCTGCATCGCAGCTGGCTCAATGTGCCTCATGTCACTCAGTTCGACGAGGCGGATATCACCGAGCTGGAAGCCTTCCGCAAGTCGATGAAGGCTGAAGCCGAGGCACAAGGTGCCAAGTTGACACCACTGCCGTTCCTGATCAAGGCGTGCGCCTTTGCGTTGCGTAAATTCCCGCAGTTCAATGTCAGCCTGAAGAGTGACGGCGAGACCCTGGTGTGGAAAGACTACGTGCACATCGGCATTGCGGTGGATACACCCGATGGCCTGATGGTGCCGGTGATTCGCGATGCCGACCGCAAGTCACTGATCGAGTTGGCCAAGGAGAGTGTTGAACTGGCCGGCAAGGCGCAATCGAAGAAGCTCAAGCGTGAGGAGATGACCGGTGGCTGCTTCACTATCTCTAGCTTGGGGTCGATTGGCGGGACCGCTTTCACGCCGATTGTGAACACACCAGAGGTGGCCATCCTCGGCGTCTCCAGGGCGCAGATGAAGCCGGTATGGAATGGTTCGGATTTCGAGCCGCGTTTGATGATGCCGCTCTCGCTCTCCTATGACCACCGTGCCGTCAATGGGGCCGATGCGGCGCGCTTCGCTGCCTTCCTGACGCAGGTGTTGGGCGATCTTCGTCGTCTACTGATGTAAAACCCGCTGTGGTGAACAGCTAGTGCAACCACTCAACGGCGCCCTGCGGGGCGCCGTTGAGCTTGAATTCCCCTGTTGTGCGGGTGGGAATACCAAAGTGCAACGTTGCCCTAGCCGTATGAAATGTATACAGCTTTTACCTGGTTGCCAGGTATGTTCGACAGCTTGTGGTTGTCTGGCATCGCCGCCGCGGTTATCGTTCACGACACTCTTTTTTTCAGATTGCAAAATTTTTCTCTTTCAAGGAGCAACGAGATGCGTTTGATCCTGTTGGGCGCCCCGGGTGCCGGCAAGGGTACCCAAGCCCAGTTCATCTGTGAACGTTATAACATTCCGCAGATCTCCACCGGAGACATGCTGCGGGCGGCGGTCAAGGAAGGTAGCGAGCTGGGTCTGAAGGTCAAGGAGATCATGTCCAGTGGTGGTCTGGTGTCGGATGAGCTGATCATCTCGCTGGTCAAGGAGCGCATCGCGCAGCCCGACTGCAAAAACGGCTTCCTGTTTGATGGCTTCCCGCGCACCATCCCCCAGGCGGATGCCATGAAAGAAGCCAACGTCAAGATCGATCATGTTCTGGAAATTGCCGTCGAAGACGAGGAGATCGTCAAGCGCCTGGCAGGTCGGCGTGTCCACCCCGGGTCAGGTCGTGTCTATCACACTGAGTACAACCCGCCCAAGGAAGAGGGTAAGGACGATGTCACCGGTGAGGCATTGATCCAGCGCGACGACGACCGTGAATCCACCGTGCGCAACCGCCTGGCGGTATACCACCAGCAGACGGCGCCGCTGGTAAATTACTACCAGCAGTGGGCCGAGAAGGAGCCGGAGGCGGCGCCGGCCTATCACCGGGTTGAAGGTGTTGGTAGTGTCGATGAGATTACCGGCAAGGTGAAGCAGGCGCTGGAGAACTGATTCAGCGTTTGTTGTCTGTTCTGTTCGGCCCGCCTCGGCGGGCCACTTTCGTTGGCCATCGTCCCGCGCTGCGGGGCGGCGTATAATGGCCCCTTCATTTCTGATGCGACGTTGATTTATGCCGATCCTGTTGGCTCTTGATGCTTCCTCCAGCGCCTGCTCCGCGGCTTTGCTGATACAGCAAGAGGGCGGCCGGGAACAACTTGTCTCGCGCTTCGCCTTGACCCCCCGGGAGCATACCCGCCGTTTGCTGCCCATGGTGGATGAGGTCTTGGCCGAGGCGGGAGTTGCACTTGCCCAGCTCGATGCGGTGGCCTATGGACGGGGCCCCGGCTCTTTTACCGGGTTGCGCATCGCCGCCGGTACAGCGCAAGGACTGGCCTATGGACTGGACCGCCCGTTATTAGGGGTTTCGACACTCGAAACCCTGGCCCTGCATGCTCACCGCCGGCATGGTCAGACACATAGCGTGACGGCTATGGATGCCCGTATGGGGGAGATTTATGTGGCTGCCTGGCAGTGTGGTGCCGACGGTATTGAGGCACTGCTGCCAGAAGCGGTGATGGCACCACAAGCACTGCAGCTACCGTCATTGCAGGCAGGTAACGAGTGGTACGGTATCGGTTCCGGCTGGGCCTTGGCGGAATCGATGCCAGTCACGACGCTGGCGTTGGTCAGTCAACGCAATGCGACCAAGGAGCCGGCTGCCGAAGAGATGGTACTGCTGGCTGCCCGCGACTATGCGCAGGGTATACGTCCCATGGCCCATGAGAGCCAGCCGATCTATCTACGCGACCAGGTAGCGTGGCAGAAGGGCGCATGAGCAGCGAGGCTGATGGACCGGTGCTACGCCACGAAGCGGGCGCCCTGGTGCTGGCCGGTGATCTGGCGCGTTACGGTAAGCCGATCATGGTCGATTTCACTGCCGGACGGTCAGCGCACCGGCGCCGCTTTGGTGGAGGGCGGGGCCAGTTGATCGCCCGTGCCTGTGGTTTGGCGGGGGGAGTAATACCCAGCATAATTGATGCCACCGCCGGGTTGGGGCGGGATGCCTTTGTCCTGGCCAGTTTGGGTGCCGAGGTTTTGATGATCGAGCGTGTGGCCGAGATTCACGCCTTGTTGGCTGATGGGCTGGCTCGCGCTGCCGATGACCCTGAAGCAGCGGCTATTGTGGCGCGCATGCAGCTGGCCCATGGCGATGCCAGGCATGATCTTGGTGCGCTGGTGGCTGCCAGCACAGTGGCACCGCAGGTCATCCATCTTGATCCCATGTTTCCCCACCGCGAGAAGTCGGCGCTGGTGAAAAAGGAAATGCGGCTGTTTCGCGAGCTCGCCGGCACAGATGATGATGCGCCAGAACTGCTTGAAGCAGCATTGGACGTGGCGACTCACAGGGTGGTGGTCAAGCGTCCGCGCAAGGCGCCACCCATCGCCGGGCCGGCACCGCAACATGTTATCGCAGGCAAGACCAGCCGCTACGACCTTTACGTGCACCGCTCGCTCAAGTCGTAAGCCTCACAGCCCAAGACACTGCCGGCATGGCAGAACTCTCAGCCCCCTACATGAACCAGTTGCAACCGGTGGCGCAGCACCGGGTCGAAAAGCTCTCCCGCTTGGTGCGCGGCATGGCGTAGCCGTTCATCAAATGCCAGCCGTTCATCTTGTTCCCACAGCCAGCCTTCACTTTCCAGACTCACAATGAGGTCTGCGTATAGACGCCGGTCCTCCGGTGCATCACGCCCTGAAAGCAGTGCCAGGCGCTCAGTCAGTTGCTGGCTGCGTTCGGCCAGGGCGACACGACTCAAGCTGCCCGGAGGCTGACTGAGCAGGGTCGACAGCAGCAGATAACCCCGCTCCAGAGTGGGCTGCATGA
>DXFC01000268.1 GCA_019114645.1 Candidatus Halomonas stercoripullorum | reverse complement strand
AAATCGGGTGTCAACGCTTCGACGACGACTTCCGGCGTATTCTCCTTGATGGCGCGGATACAGGCGGCGTAGTGGGCGGCGCCGCCATCGGCCAGGTCGTCACGGTCGACGGAGGTCAATACCACGTAGCGCAAACCCATCAGCTCTACCGATTTGGCGGTATTGGCGGGCTCCTCGACATCAAGCCAACCCCGAGGGTTGCCGGTATCCACGGCGCAAAAACGACATGCTCGGGTACAGACCGAGCCCATCAACATGATGGTGGCGGTGCCGTTGCTCCAGCATTCGCCCATGTTGGGGCAGTGCGATTCGGCGCATACCGTGCTTAAGCGGTGTTCGTTGACATTGCGTTTTACTGCCTCGAACCGGCCGCCGCCTGGAATCTGGGCACGCAGCCACTGTGGCTTGCGTCCTGGTTCCGGACGCTCTTCACTCTGGTCGCGCTGCTTCATGCCGTCCTTGATAGCGGCAAAACCGTGCTCGGTGCGGAATTTCGCACCGCTGGGTATACGGACTGAGGCGTTATCGCTCATAGGGTGGGAGCCTCTCCACTCGGCGCTGCCGGAGCCGTGTGCATGACGTGATAGATGACACAGGCTGGCAATGGATACATTAGTCGTAGGAGAGTAATTTACCACACCACTGGCAAGCTGGCCCAGCCGACCGGCATTATCGAGTGTGATGACAGACTTGAAGCATCTTTACGGTTACTGCTTTACTGCCGCTATGTGTCGTTGCTGGCGTGAAACGGATGGCTGGGGTAGGGTAGGCGCATTTTTCACCTTTCCAAGGGGAGGTCCGCTCAAGTGAGCGGGCCGGGACCGACAGGCGGGCTTGGTTGCCTCGCCGCGCAAAATTTGGAGCACTATGGGCAAGTCATTGGTCATCGTCGAGTCGCCGGCCAAGGCCAAGACGATCAATAAATATCTTGGCAGTGAATTCGTCGTGAAATCGAGCGTGGGGCATATCCGCGATCTGCCGACCAGTGGTTCGGGCAAGACGGCTTCCGACCCCAAGGAGCGTGCCCGCCAGGCTGCGGCAACACGTAAAATGTCACCTGACGAAAAAGCCGAATATAAGAAGCGCAAGGCCAAAGACCAGCTTGTCCGGCGTATGGGAATCGACCCCGAGAATGGCTGGGAGGCCCGTTACGAGATTCTGCCCGGCAAGGAGAAAGTCGTCGCCGAGCTGAAAAAGCTGGCCGAAAAGGCCGATACCGTTTATCTCGCGACGGACCTTGACCGTGAGGGGGAGGCCATTGCCTGGCACCTCAAGGAGACCATTGGTGGTGACGATTCACGCTATCGCCGCGTGGTGTTCAACGAGATCACCAAAAATGCCATCCAAGAGGCATTCAAAGAGCCGGGAGCGCTCAATATTCCCAGGGTGGAGGCACAGCAGGCGCGGCGCTTCCTGGACCGCGTGGTGGGCTTCATGCTGTCACCGCTGCTGTGGGCCAAGATTGCCCGTGGGCTTTCAGCCGGCCGTGTGCAGTCGGTCGCGGTGCGCTTGATCGTCGAGCGTGAGCGTGAAATTCGCGCCTTCGTCCCGGAGGAGTTCTGGGACGTGCAGGCCGGGCTGGTCTCCGATCAGGGCGAGCCGGTACGTTTCGAGCTGGTGCGTCAAAATGGCAAAGCGTTCCGGCCCACCTCCGAAAGTGAAACACTGGAGCGCATCGCAGGCTTGCGCCAAGCGTCGCTCGCCATTACCGGCCGGGAAGACAAGCCCACCCGCTCGAAGCCGGGAGCACCTTTTATCACTTCGACGCTGCAGCAGGCCGCCAGCAGTCGCCTCGGCTTTTCGGTCAAGAAGACCATGACCCTGGCTCAGCGCCTTTACGAAGCGGGCTACATCACGTACATGCGTACTGACTCCACCAACTTGTCGCAGGATGCGGTGGCGATGGCGCGTGAACACATCGAGCAGGCTTACGGCCAGCGCTACCTGCCCGAGTCGCCCAATCGCTACTCAAGCAAGTCGGGCGCCCAGGAGGCACACGAGGCGATCCGTCCCTCGGACGTGAACCGTACGGCGGCTGAGCTGGCCGGCATGGAGCGCGACGCCGAGCGCCTGTATGAGCTGATCTGGCGTCAGTTCGTGGCGTGCCAGATGACTCCCGCCGAGTATCTGTCCAGTACCTTGACCGTTGAAGTCGATGGCTACGAACTCAAGGCCAAGGGCCGGGTGCTCAAGTTTGACGGCTACACCCGGGTAATGAAGCCTGGCGGCAAGAACGAGGACCAGGCACTGCCGGATCTCGCCCAAGGCACGCCGATGCAGCTCGAAACACTTGACCCGCAGCAACACTTCACCAAGCCACCGGCGCGCTACACCGAGGCCAGCCTGGTCAAGGAGCTTGAGAAGCGGGGGATCGGTCGCCCCTCAACCTATGCGGCGATTATCTCGACCATACAGGACCGCGGTTACGTCAAGCTGGAGAGTCGGCGTTTCTATGCCGAAAAGCTTGGTGATATCGTCACCGAGCGGCTCAAGGAGTCGTTCCCCGATCTGATGGATTATTCGTTCACGGCACGCATGGAAGACAGCCTTGACGAGGTGGCCGAGGGTGAGCGCAACTGGCGGGAGTTGCTCGATATCTTCTATGCCGAGTTTCGTGAGGAACTGGAAGTCGCGGAAAGCGAGGCGGGCATGCGCCCCAATCAGCCGGTACCTACCGATATCGACTGCCCCAACTGCGGCCGCAAGATGCAGATCCGCACCGCTTCTACAGGAGTGTTCCTGGGCTGCTCCGGTTATAACCTGCCTCCCAAGGAGCGCTGCAAGCAGACGCTCGACTTGCTGCCCGGCGACGAGGCCGTGCCCGCCGATGCTGGAGAAGAAGCCGAGACCCAGGCGCTCAGGGCCAAACAGCGCTGTATGGAATGCGGTACGGCAATGGACAGTTACCTGATTGACGAGACGCGCAAATTGCATATTTGCGGCAATAGCCCCGATTGCGCAGGCTATGCTATCGAACAGGGCAAGTTTCGTATCAAGGGTTATGAAGGGCCCACTATCGAATGCGACAAGTGTGGCAGCGAGATGCAGCTCAAGTCGGGCCGATTTGGCAAGTACTTCGGTTGTACTAGCGAGAGTTGCAAGAACACGCGCAAACTGCTGCGCAGTGGCGAAGTGGCGCCGCCCAAGATGGATCCGATCCCGATGCCGGAGCTGGCGTGTCAGAAGGTTGACGATCATTACGTGTTGCGCGATGGAGCCAGCGGTTTGTTCCTGGCAGCGAGTAAATTTCCGCGCAACCGCGAGACCCGGCCGCCACTGGTACGCGAACTTAAAGGCCATGCCGAGGCGCTGCCGGAAAAATATCATTACTTGCTGGATGCGCCCAGCGAAGACCCGGATGGCCGGCCGGCACAGATCCGTTATTCGCGCAAAAACAAGGAGCAGTTCGTCATGACGGATCAGGATGGCAAGGCCACCGGTTGGCGTGCGCTCTACGAAAATGGCAAGTGGCGAGTAGAAGATAAGCGCAAGTAGGCTCCGCAGGGACAGGGTATCGCCCGCCTGCCTGGATAAACGAGGACTTGATGACCCTATCACGCCGTCGTTTTACGCAACTGCTCACGCTGGCACCCGCAACCCTGATGCTGGGAGAACAAGCCCGGGCCAGCCTGATCGAGACGTTACTCTCAAGTGCCCAGCAGCCACGGCATGCGGATGAGCTGTGGTTGCTTGTAGAGGATGATATTTCGGCGTTGAGTGTCTATCGCGGCACCATGCTGGTGGAGCATTTTGCGCCGGTTTCACTGGGACGTGCCGGGGCCCAGATCATGCGTACCGCGGGCGGAAACGTGACGCCCAAGGGAGAGTTTCGCGTCAATCGGTTCAACTGGGAGAGCCAGTGGCACATTTTTGTCGGGCTCGATTACCCGACCCCCGCCCATGCGCGCATGGCGTTGAACGAAGGGCTTTACACAGAGCGTGATTACGCCAATTATTTTGCCTATTATCGCCACCATGGTTACCCGCCACAGCAGACCGTGCTGGGTGGGTTTATCGGCATTCATGGGGTAGGGGTGGCAGACCCCGAGGTTCATGCCAGTTACCATTGGACGCAGGGCTGTGTTGCGGTGACCGATGCCCAGATCGAAAGGCTGGCAGAGCTAATCGACATTGGCACACGTGTCGTGATCCGCTAAGCTCAAGTAACGCGAGGGATGTTTCAAGCTATGGACAAGCGCCTCTGGGTATTATAAAACAGCGTTTGACTCCTGTGCTTGGCAGCAGTCGCTGCAGTAACCTGCTTTTGCAGGAAAGCCTGAATCTCAGGCAACATTAACGCGCTGTACTAACCCGTGCAGTACCAAGGAAGACTCAAGGAGAACATCATGACTCTGAAGACCACTCTGAAGCTGACCGCCGCCGCTGCCTCTCTGGCTCTCCTGGCTGGTTGTGCCTCTAACGCTGCTCTGGACGAAGTACGTCAGACTGCTGAATCCGCTCAGGCTGACGCTGCGGAAGCCCGTAGCATCGCTACTCAGGCGCAGAACACCGCCAACCAGGCACAGCGTGACGCCCAGGCGGCTCTGCAGATGTCTGAGCAGAACCGTGAGGAAATGAACCGCATGTTCCAGCGCTCCATGCAGAAGTAATTCTGCCGGGCGCCAACATCGCCTTGTGCGATGGTGGTTCTATAACAAGAAAACCCCGCTTCGGCGGGGTTTTCTTGTTGAGGAGGTTTTAATGAGCCTCAGGGCTGATAGGCTTCCAGATCAAGGTAAATACCGGAAACCTGGCTGAGTTCGATTTCTTCGAGAAACCCTTCGCTCGACTCCTCGGGTTCGTGAGCCGCAGGCAGGGCCTCGGCACTTTGCATCAGCGATACCACACGACCGTCGGGCTGCATGATGGTTTTTTGCAGCAGGGCATAGTCGATAGCGGGAAGCTCTTCGCTGAAATTGTTGGCGACCCTTTCCATGGCGTTGAGAAGCATCTCCAGGATGCCTTGATTCCCTTCCAGGGCAGGGAAGGACTGGGCATAGAGAGAACCATCCGCTGACAGGCTCACTTTGAATGGCTGGTCAATGATGTTCACCTGGGTGCCACTGGGCACGCGCTCGTAAAGTGACTCGATATCCTCGGGAAACATGCGGATACATCCACGGCTGACACTCATGCCCACGCCGTCAGGCCTGTTGGTACCATGAATCAGGTAGCTTGGTAGCCCCAGCAGGATGGCGTGCCGGCCCAATGGGTTGTCGGGGCCTGGCGGCACCACGGCGGGAGGCGGCTCGCCGCGTGCTGCCGCCTCTGCCCGCATGGAGCGCGGAGGTGACCAGTGCGGATCTTTCACCTTGACGGTGGTACGGGTGATCCCGACGGGAGTGGAGAATCCGTCGCGGCCCACACTAATGGGGTAGGTTTCGACGATACCGGGGCTCGAGTAGTAGTACAGACGCATTTCCGACAGGTTGACCACGATACCTTCGCGTGGCGCATCCGGCAGGATATGCTGGGCCGGGATCATGATTTCGGTGCCGGGGTGGGGTGCCCAAAGGCTCACGCCGGGGTTGGCCATGCGCATTTCTTCGTAGCCGGCGTTATGGCGTCTCCCGATGTCGAGCAGGGTCTCCCCTTCTTCGACAGTTACCGTATAGGGTGCGCCAATGACATTACCCTCATCGGGGAGCAGGTAATGCCCCCGTGGCAGCTCCTCGCCGGCGGTATCTTCCTCGGCGAGGGTGGGGGTTGTGCAAGCCA
>DXFC01000267.1 GCA_019114645.1 Candidatus Halomonas stercoripullorum | reverse complement strand
GACCAGTGAGCATATTGGCTACGGTTCGGCGATTCTGCTCTCCATGGTGAGTTTGTTGGTGACACTTGTCCTTGCCGTGTTTGGCCGAGGATTGCTACGTCTGGTACCCATCATGGGCGGTATCGTGGCGGGCTATACCGTGGCGTTGCTGATGGGGCTGGTCGACTTTACCGCAGTGAAAGAGGCACAGTGGCTGGCGTTACCTTCCTTTACGGCACCGAGTTTCCACTGGGCGGCAATTCTGTTCATGATCCCGGTGGCCATTGCTCCCGCAGTGGAGCACATCGGTGACATGGTGGCCATTGGCTCGGTCACACGCAAGAATTACCTGGAAAAGCCCGGCTTGCATCGCACCTTGCTGGGTGACGGCCTGGCGACGGTCGCGGCGGCATTGTTTGGCGGGCCACCTAACACGACCTACTCTGAGGTGACCGGAGCGGTGACCCTGACCCGGGCATTTAACCCCTACATCATGATAGCTGCCGCTTGTGTCGCCATCGTACTGGCCTTTGTCGCCAAGCTGGGGGCACTACTGCAGAGCATCCCCGGCCCGGTAATGGGCGGCATCATGACCCTGCTGTTTGGCTCTATTGCCGTCATCGGCATGAACACCCTGGTGCGGGCGGGTCAATCCCTGACGGCGCCGCGTAACCTGGTAGTAGTGTCACTGATTCTGGTGTTCGGTATCGGCGGCATGCAGTTCGGTGGCGGCCAGTTTACGCTACAGGGCGTTAGCCTGGCGGCGGTAGTGGGGATTGTACTCAACTGGGTGCTGCCGGGTGCCGAGGAGTAGCCGGCGCGGCTGCGATTGGTAGAGTCGTGTCAGGTAAGGCATCATGGGGCATGGAAAAACCAATGGGTACCCTTTGTATCGATCCGCTCAAGGAGGTGACCGGCCTCATACTTGCCGGTGGCCAAGGACGGCGCATGGGCGGGCAGGACAAGGGCCTGGTCACGCTTGCCGGTAGGCCGTTGGTCAGTTTCGTACATGAGCGTCTGACAGAGCAGGTGGCCGAGGTGCTGATCAGTGCCAACCGTCATCTTGATGACTATCGGCGGTTTGGCGGGCGTGTCGTAAGCGATAGCGAGCCGGGGTACCACGGGCCGTTGATGGGTATTTACAGCGGCTTGCGAGCCGCGACGACCCCGTGGGTGATGGTGGTGCCGTGTGATACTCCACTGTTACCCGCAGACTTGGTGACGCAGATGTCGAGCGCCATGGGGCGGCATCACATCGCCGTGGCTCACGACGGCGAGCGTCTGCATCCCGTTGTCATGCTTCTTCAGCGTGGGCTGGCCGCTGATCTTGGCCGCGCCCTCGCAGCGGGAGAGCGTAAAATACGCCGCTGGATCGAACGCCACTCCTGGATACCGGTGCAGTTGCCCGATGGAGCCAATGCCTTCATCAATCTCAATACCGAAGAGGACAAGCAATGGCTGGAGACCCGCTTCAATCAGGCGCGGTAAAGGATATGAGCGAAGCAGAACATATCCGGCTGCCGTTTGATGCTGAATTGCCATTGCTGGGTATTGCCGCCTGGAGCGGAACGGGCAAGACCACTTTGCTGGAAGCGTTGTTGCCACGGTTGACCGCGCACGGATTGCGGGTAGCGGTGATCAAGCACGCCCACCACGCTTTCGATGTGGACCAGCCAGGCAAGGACAGCTACCGCTTGCGTCAGGCCGGCGCAACCCCGGTACTCGTGGCCTCAAGTGCCAGATGGGCCATGATGATGGAAACGCCCGAACAGCAGGAGGCCGACCTGGCCCAACTAATTGAGGTCGTACGTGTCCAGCGACCCGACCTGGTGCTGGTTGAGGGTTTCAAGAACTGGCCTTTGCCCAAGCTGGAGCTGTATCGCGAGGTAGTCGGTAAATCACTGCGCGTGGCCGAAGATCCCTGGATCAAGGCCGTAGCCAGCCAACCTGCGGTGACGGTACCCGAGGGTGTCGACTGGCTTGATCTGGATGATCTCGAAGCCATTACGAGGTGGATCGCTGCCTGGCCGCAGCGTTGGCGGCACGAACAAGAGCCACGCAGTGTCTAACCACTAAGCTTGACTGTCCTGCTAACGCCTTTCGTTTGAGGAAACGCTGAATCATGCCTCTGACACATCTTAATCAACGCGGTGAGGCCCACATGGTCGATGTCGCCGATAAACAGGAAACCCGCCGCGAGGCGACGGCGTCGGGAACCATCACCATGCAACCCGCAACCCTGGCGCTGTTGAGCGAAGGGGGATTGCCTAAGGGGGATGTGCTGGCCACGGCACGTATTGCCGGCATTCAGGCCGCCAAGCGCACCCATGAGCTGATTCCGCTCTGTCATCAGTTGCCGTTGTCAAAAGTCACGCTGGATTTTCGTCTCGACGAACAACACTCCCAGGTTGAGGTAATTGCCAGTTGTCGTCTCAATGGGCGTACCGGTGTCGAGATGGAAGCTCTGACCGCAGTGTCGGTGGCCTGCCTCACGCTCTACGACATGTGCAAGGCGGTCGACAAGGCAATGGTGATTGGAGCGATTCAGTTGGATACCAAGCGGGGCGGAAAGTCGGGTGACTATCAACGCGGGATGGCTGCCGAACCGACTCCTATCGTCACCGGCAACGGAACCACGGGGCAAGTGACGGTGGGCAACCGTTGCGACCCTGATACGCCCTGTGTGCGCGTCAAATTTCTTGCCGAGCTGCGCGAACGTCTAGGGCTCGGTGAACTCACGTTGCCGCTGGATAACCTGACAACGCAGGATGTCGGCTCACTGAAACAGGCACTGATGCAGCGTGACAGCCGTTTTCAACGGCTTACGGAAGGGCGAGTACTATGCGCCGTCAACCAGGTGATGGCGCTGGATTCAACGCCGATCACCGCTGATGATGAGGTGGCTTTCTTCCCACCGGTAACGGGAGGCTGAAGGCATGATCCGGGTTCAGCAGGCGCCTTTTGATAGCGGCGAAGAACAGCGCCAGCTATGGGCGGCGCGGCGCGATATTGGGGCCGTTGTCTGCTTCACCGGCCTGGTGCGTGACTTCAATGAACGTCCGGATGTGACGGCGCTGACACTGGAGCACTACCCTGGTATGACGGAAGCGGCACTGGAACAAATCGTTGCCGAAGCCGAGTCGCGCTGGCCGCTGCAAGGAGTACGCCTGATACATCGAGTTGGATGCTTGACCCCTGGAGAGCCTATCGTCATGGTGGCGGTGGCTAGTGCGCACCGTCGGGCAGCATTTGAAGCGTGCGATTTCATCATGGATTATCTCAAGACTCGTGCCCCTTTCTGGAAAAAAGAAGAAAGCATGACCGGCGGCTACTGGGTTTCTGAAAGGGAGTCGGACCATCGTGATGCTCAACGCTGGGCCGGGCCGATAGCTGAGCAGGAAGCAACAGGAAGGAAAAGTGACAATGACGACAGCCCCTGAGAGAGTACCTTCGGAGCTTGTTGATTCATTCGGTCGACATGTTCGTTACGTACGGATTTCGGTCACCGATCGCTGTGACTTTCGCTGTGTCTACTGCATGAGCGAAACGATGACCTTTTTGCCCAGGGCGCAAGTGTTGACCCTTGATGAAATCGCCATGGTCACGCGGGCTTTCGTCGAAATGGGGGTGGAAAAGGTTCGGTTGACGGGCGGAGAACCGCTGGTCAGGCGTGATATCGATTGGCTGGTTGAGCAAACGAGTGCACTGCCGGGGCTGCGCGAGCTGGCCATGACCACCAATGGGGCGGGATTGGTCAAGCATGCGCAGCGCTTG
>DXFC01000266.1 GCA_019114645.1 Candidatus Halomonas stercoripullorum | reverse complement strand
GCCACTGCCGATATCGTGGTGCGTACTGACCGACGCAGCCCGCGTGCGGTGGTCAATGAGATTCTCCGCCAGGTTCAGCGGTTCGTCGATCCCCTACATGCCAAGGCCTGATTCATGCCCACAAATGCAATGGCTTTATCCCAACGAGCTCGATCTCAACGTACCTTGCAAGTTGCTCTAGGCGAGCGCAGCTATCCCATCCATATCGGCCCCGGCTTGCTGGGTGACCCGGCCTGGATTACGCCCCATCTGGCCGGTCGCCAGGTCATGATTGTGACCAATGAGACGATCGCGCCGCGTTATCTGGAGCTTGTCCGGCGCGGTCTGCCTGCTGACCTGGAAGTACATGAGCTGGTCCTGCCCGACGGTGAGGCGACCAAGACCCTGGCCTGCGTCAGCCGTATCTGGGATGCCCTGCTCGAAGCCGGTTTCAACCGCCGCTGTACCCTGATCGCCTTGGGTGGCGGTGTGATCGGCGACATGGTCGGTTTTGCTGCGGCCAGCTATCAACGTGGTGTGGCATTTATTCAGGTGCCCACCACACTGCTGGCCCAAGTGGATTCTTCGGTGGGTGGCAAGACCGGCGTCAACCATCCGCTGGGCAAGAACATGATCGGCGCCTTCTGGCAGCCCCGAGCGGTATTGATTGATACCGCTACGCTGGCCACGCTGCCAGCCGCCGAGTTCTCGGCGGGGCTGGCCGAAGTGATCAAATATGGCCTGATTCGTGATGCCGACTTTCTGGCCTGGCTGGAAGAGCACATGGCAGCGCTACGGGCGCTTGATCCTGAGGCGCTGGCCTGGGCCATCGAGCGCAGTTGCCAAATCAAGGCGGAGATCGTCGCTGCCGACGAGACCGAGCAGGGCGTACGCGCATTGCTCAACCTGGGTCACACTTTTGGCCATGCCATTGAAGCGCACCAGGGCTATGGCAGCTGGCTGCATGGCGAGGCGGTCGGCGTTGGCATGCTGATGGCAGCTGACCTGTCCCGGCGGCTCGGCTGGCTCGGTGATGCCGAGATCAAGCGCACCCAGGCGATTATTGACGCTGCCGGCTTGCCCTTGGCGGCACCTGCCGATATGGGAGTTGAAGAGTTCCTGGTCCGTATGCGGCTGGACAAGAAAAATATTGACCAAAGCATACGCCTGGTATTGATGCGTGCGCTGGGTGATGCCGAAGTGTATGACGATACGCCGGCGGGTCTCCTGGAAGCCTGCATTCAGGACTATCCCCGCAAGTAATTTCCGCATCCTGCTGCTCCACACTGCCATGCCCGCTCGATTTCGAGCGGGCATTTTTTTGTTGTGCCGAAAGGATGATCACTGCTAAATTCTATGCCATGCCCGCATGGCATATGCATTGTGTGCATAGTGTCTGGTCATCAACAACATTAAGGCATTCCCATGAGTAACGCCCTTCACCGCCCAGGCGAGTTTCGCGATAACTGCGGATTCGGTCTGATCGCTCATCTGCAAGGTGAGGCGAGCCATGATTTGTTGCAAAGTGCTATCGACTCCCTGGCTAACATGACCCATCGCGGCGGCATCGCCGCTGATGGTAAAACCGGTGACGGTTGCGGCTTGCTGTTGCAGATGCCTGAAGCGTTCATGCGTAGCGTGGCCGCCGAGGAGCTGGCTATCGAACTGGGCGAACGGTTTGCGGTGGGCGTGGTGTTCCTGCCCGATGAAGGCAACCGTGCCCAGCGTGGTAGAGAGGTACTGGAAAACGAATTGGAAAATCGCGGCTTGAAACTGCGGGGCTGGCGAAAGGTACCACTAGAGCCGGATGTATGCGGGCCTATTGCCCGGGCCTGTTTGCCACGCATCTATCACCTGTTTGTCGAACCTGGCAGCCAAACAGGGAGTGAACGCTTTGAAGTTGACCTGTTCATGGCCCGTCGCCGTGCCGAGCAAAGACTGCGTGATGATGAGGATTTTTACGTCTGTTCGCTGTCATCACGGGTCATCGCCTACAAAGGGTTGATGATGCCGGTAGACTTGCCGGCCTTCTACCGTGACCTCGGCGATGAGCGTCTTGAAACGGCTATCTGTTTGTTCCATCAGCGTTTTTCGACTAACACGGAGCCGCGCTGGCCGCTGGCCCAGCCGTTTCGGCTGCTGGCCCACAATGGTGAAATCAATACCATCGAAGCCAACCGCTGCTGGGCCAATACGCGCAAACCGAACTTTACCTGCGAACGCTTGCCCGAGATCGCCGAACTGGACGAGATCGTCAACACCAACGGCTCCGACTCCTCAAGCATGGACAATATGCTGGAAGTCCTGCTGATGGGCGGCATGGAGCTGCATCGGGCCGTGCGCATGATGGTGCCGCCGGCATGGCAGAACGTCGAAACCATGGACAGCGAACGGCGGGCTTTCTACGAGTATCACTCCATGCACATGGAACCCTGGGATGGCCCGGCCGGAGTGGTCATGACGGATGGCCGACAGGCGCTCTGCTTGCTGGATCGCAATGGTTTGCGCCCGGCACGCTGGGTCATCACCCGCAACGGCTACATTACCCTGGCGTCGGAAATGGGTACCTACGCCTGTCGACCGGAGGAAGTGGTGGCCAAGGGCCGTGTCGGGCCGGGTCAGATATTGGCTGTGGATACCCACACTGGCGAGGTGATGAATACAGAGCAGATCGATACGCGGTTACAGTCGGCCTACCCCTATAAGCGTTGGTTGAAGGAGGAGTCGCATTATCTGGAGTCGGCGCTGACTGAGCTGGTCGGTTTCCAGGCACTGGACGCCGAGGCGGTCAAGACGTGGCAGAAGATGTTTCAGGTCAGCGTTGAAGAGCGCGAACAGGTGCTCCGCCCTCTGGCGGAAAACGGCCAGGAAGCGGTGAGCTCCATGGGTGATGACA
>DXFC01000265.1 GCA_019114645.1 Candidatus Halomonas stercoripullorum | reverse complement strand
TGATCGCCGAGGAGCAGGCGCTGCTCGAACTGCTTGAACATGAGCAATATCTGCCCAGCGAAACCATCGACGGTCATGCCATGCCGCTGATGGTCAACACCGGGCTGGCCGTTGATACCGCAGTCGCGCTCAAGAAGCGTATCAGCGGAGTGGGACTCTACCGTACCGAAGTGCCCTTCATGATTGCCGAGCAGTTTCCTAGTGAACAGGAGCAGACGCGGCTTTATCGTGACCAGTTGGAGAGCTTTGCCCCGCTGCCGGTGGTGATGCGTACCCTGGATATCGGCGGTGACAAGGACCTGCCCTATTTTCCCATCGAGGAAGCCAACCCCTTCCTTGGCTGGCGCGGCATTCGAGTGACCCTGGACCACCCCGAGGTGCTGATGGTGCAACTGCGTGCCATGCTGCGGGCCTCTGTGGGCTGCAACAACATGCAGCTACTGCTGCCGATGGTGACCAACCTTGACGAGGTCGACGATGCGCTGCGCCTGCTGGAACGCGCCATTCGCGAGCTGGACGAGGAGGGCATCGTCACGCAGCGCCCCAAGGTCGGGGTCATGGTGGAGGTGCCGGCCACGCTCTACCAGCTCGATGCCCTGGCCGAGCGGGTCGACTTTTTCTCCGTGGGCAGCAACGACCTGATCCAGTACTTGCTGGCGGTGGACCGCAACAACCCCCGGGTAGCGAGCCTTTACGACGGCTACCATCCGGCAGTGCTGGCGGCCATGGCACACCTGGCCCGGGAAGCGCAACGCCTGGAAAAACCGATTTCGGTATGTGGCGAGCTGGCCGGGGACCCCGCCAGCGCACTGTTGCTGATGGGCATGGGGTTTGACACGCTATCCATGAATGCGCCCAGCTTGCCACGGGTGCGGGCCGCCATTCGGCGCGTATCGTTGAGCGCGGCCCGGGAGCTGGTGCAAGAGGCAATGGCGCTGCACACCCCCTCTGCTGTGCGCGATTACCTCGTTACGCGGCTTGGCGAGTGGCAACTGGCACATCTGCTGCTCCCCCGGGATTGAGGTGGCCGTATGTGTCTGATCGCCTTTGACTATCGCCCCGGCACCGCCATCCCGCTAAGGCTGGTGGCCAACCGCGACGAATTCCACCCGCGTCCTGCCGCACCACTGGCGGCCTGGAGCGACGCTCCGGAGATTATTGGCGGACGCGACCTGGAAGCCGGCGGTAGCTGGTTGGCGGTACATCGCCGCGGACGCTTCGCCGCGGTAACCAATGTGCGCGATCCCGCCCTGGAGGTTGCCCCCGGAGCACCCAGCCGGGGCCAGCTGGTGCGCGAGGCGCTGGAGTGTCCCGATCTGGAGGCCTGGCTGCGCCATCTGGCGGCAGGCGCGGGCTGGCGCTACGCCGGTTTCAATCTGCTGGCCGGTGATGGCGAACGCTTGTGGCATGTGCATCGCGGTCGCCACCAACTGCTGTTATCGCCGCTGTCGCCGGGTATCCATGGGCTCTCCAACGCCACGCTTGATACGCCCTGGCCCAAGCTGATCACCGCGCGCCAGGGCGTGGCCACTGCGTTGCGCCGAAACTGGCCGCAAGATGCGCTGGCCGCGCTGGCCGAGACCACGCCGGCGGCGGATGACCAGCTGCCCGATACCGGTATCGGCCTTGAGCTCGAACGCACCCTGTCGTCGCCTTTCATTATCGGTGAACGCTACGGCACCCGGGCGACCACCTGGCTCACCTGGCAGGCACACCGCGGCATCATCGAAATCGGCGAGCGCCGCTTCGGCCCCGGGGGGGGCGAACTGGGGAGTCGTCAGGAGAGCATAAAGCTGGCACTCTCGTTATGCTGAGCGCCAAACCGCATGGAACGCCCTATGCCCGTGAAGGATCGCCCCCGCAATCTCTGGTCTCGCCTGGTCTGGCCGGTACTCTGGCCGCTGCTGCTGGTACAGCTGGTACTGGTGCTCCTTGTCGTGCTGGTCCAGTGCATGGCCTGGTTCGCTCCGCCCAGCCCCAACGCCTGGCTGGAATCCACCGGATTGTTGCTGCTGATGCTGACCGGTACCGGCCTGACCGCACTCGCTTTTCTGTATCAGCTGCGCTATCGCCTGAGCGACTATGAGCGCGAAGGCAAGTCGCGCCTGGCGGATACCCGGCAGCAGTTGGAGGAGGTCGAACGGCAACTGCCGGCCTGGCTGGCGGAAAAGGTTGCCGATGACCCGCCCTGTGCCACAGCGCTTGAACGCCTGCAAGGGCTGCATGATCACCTGGTTGAACTGAAAACGCGTGTGGCGCAGATACCGCGTGCCGATCGCCTGCTGCTGCCGAGCCGGCGCCCATTTCTGCTGCTCTACCAGGGGCGCATTGTCAGCGCCAACACGGCCATGCAGCAACTGCTCGGACAAAAGCTGGAAACCCTGGTGGGTACCGAGCCGGCCCAGTGGAACTTCAATATGGCGGTGGGGCATGGTCCCACCGTCGAAATGCAGATAATGGACGGCCAGCAACGCTGGCACGCTCTGCGTGTCGAGCGCCTGGAAGTCAAGCCCTACCAATTGCTGCTGTGCGAGCCCTCCGATACCTACCTTTACAGCGAGTTGCTCGCCTCCCGCGAGCGTGCCCGCGAGGACTCGCGGCTCAAGTCGCGTTATCTGGCGTTGCTGCAGCGCGAACTCGAGCCGTTACTGGCGGAACTCGATCAGAACATGCAGAATGCCGACCCTGGCGAGGCCATGCAGTCCTGGCCCCGGTTGCGCGAACAACTCGCCGATTTGCAGATACTTGCCACCAGCCTGGCGGACACGCCCGGCACCAGGCAGCGCCGGGCCGCGCAGTTGCGCGTGCTGGTGGTCGATGACGGCCCGGTCAGCCGGATGCTGACCAGCCAGATACTGCAAGAGCAGGGCATCCAGGTCGATTGCGTCGAGAGTGGTGCCGAAGCTCTGGAGCGGCAGCGCCAGCATTTGCGCCGCAAGCCTTACGACCTGGTGCTGATGGATATTTTCATGCCCGGCATGGATGGCGTGGAAACTTCCCGCCGCTGGCGTGCCCACGAAGCGCGCACCTACGGCATCGGACGCACTACTCTGGTGGCGCTTACCGCCAACGCCACCGAGCATGACCGCCAGCGCTTCGTGCGCGCCGGCATGGATGACTATCTGGCCAAGCCTTATGGACCACGCCAATTGATTGAACTGGTGCGGCGCTGGCACCCCGCAAGCTCTGAGAATCGCATACTGACATGACACTGATTTTGACGCTGCTTGGCTACCTGGCCCTGGGAGCGGTCGCCGGCACCATGGCGGGGCTGTTTGGCGTGGGTGGCGGGCTGATTATTGTGCCGGCCCTGGTCTTCGCTTTCGGCCCCCAGGGCATCGACCCGAGTATCGCCATGCACCTGGCCATCGGCACGTCGCTGGCCACCATCGTCGTGACCGGTAGCTCTTCCACCTGGGCCCATTATCAGCGCGGCAGCATCAAGCGCGACTGGTTCATGCTGTTACTGCCGGGCTTGGTGTTGGGTGCCATTGCCGGTGTCTTCGTTGCCGGAGCGCTCTCCGGCGGGTTGCTTGGCACGCTGTTTGGCCTCTTTGTGGTATTGATGGGGGGCAAGATGGCGCTGGGGCTGGGACCCAAATTCGGCCGGGCGGCACCGGGCAAGCTCGGCATGGGCGTGGCCGGTGGTGTCATCGGGGGTATCTCGGCGCTGTTTGGCATCGGCGGCGGCACCCTCAGCGTGCCCTGGCTGTCGCGTTGCGGCGCCAGCATGCCCCAGGCCGTGGGTACCTCCGCCGCCTGCGGCTTGCCCATCGCGCTGTTTGGAGCCATTACCTTCATCGTCGTCGGCTGGAACCACCCGCTGCTGCCGCCGGGCGCCACCGGTTTTGTCATGTGGCCCGCCTTCCTGGGCATCGTGCTGGCCAGTGTGCCGTTCGCCCGGCTGGGCGCGCGCCTGGCGCATTTGCTTCCTCCCCGCGTGCTGCGCCTTGGCTTTGCCGCACTGCTGCTGATCGTGGGGCTTCGTTTCCTGTTTTAAGCGCTACATGAACTGTGTGAGGTTCCCATGAACTACCCCGATATCGATCCCGTCGCCATCTCCCTTGGCCCCTTCCAGGTGCACTGGTATGGCCTCATGTACGTGATCGGCTTTGTCGGGGCCTGGTGGCTGGGCCGCAAGCGCGCTGCACGCATTGGCCTGACCCACGAAGATATCAGCGACCTGCTGTTCTACCTGGCCATCGGCGTGGTGGTCGGCGGTCGCCTCGGCTATGCGCTGTTCTACGGTCTGGGTCAGTGGGCCGCCGATCCGCTGTGGGTGTTCCGCGTGTGGGATGGTGGCATGAGCTTTCACGGCGGCCTGATCGGCGTACTCCTGGCGGCGCTCTGGTTTGCCCGCAAAAAGGGCCTGGCCTTCTTCACCCTGACCGACTTCTTCGCCCCCATGGTGCCCATCGGTCTGGGCGCCGGACGCATTGGCAACTTCATCAACCGCGAACTGCCCGGCCGCGTGACCGAGCTGCCCTGGGGCATGCCGTTCCCCGGCATGGGGCCGGAACCTCGCCATCCCACGGCACTTTATGAAGCTTTTCTTGAAGGTCTGGTGCTGTTCGCCATCCTGTGGTGGGTGTCGGCCGCGCCACGCCGCCGTGGCCTGGTCTCGGGCCTGTTCCTGCTGCTTTACGGAGTCTTCCGCTTCAGCGTCGAATTCTTCCGCCTGCCCGACGCCCACATCGGCTACCTGGCGTTTGGCTGGTTCACCATGGGCATGCTGCTCACCCTGCCCATGATCCTCTTCGGCCTGCTGCTGATCGCCTGGTCGCGCAAGCAACCGGTGGTGGGAGTGCAAGGAGCAAAAAATGTCTGACGATAATATTCGGCCAATGCAGCCTGCGCTGGAACAGCCCTATCTGGACCTGATGCGCCAGGTGCTCGATCACGGTGTCGAGCGCGCCGACCGTACCGGCGTGGGCACTCGCTCGATTTTTGGCCACCAGATGCGCTTCGATCTCAGCCGTGGCTTTCCGCTGGTGACCACTAAAAAACTGCACCTGCGCTCGATTATCCACGAACTGCTGTGGTTCCTGCGTGGCGATACCAATATCGCCTATCTCAAAGAGAACGGCGTGCGTATCTGGGACGAGTGGGCGGACGAGCAGGGCGAGCTGGGCCCGGTTTACGGCTACCAGTGGCGCAGCTGGCCCGACCCGCGTGGCGGCCATGTCGATCAGATCGTCAATCTGCTTGAGCAGCTGCGCCGCAACCCCGCTTCGCGACGGCTGATCGTGTCCGCCTGGAACCCCG
>DXFC01000264.1 GCA_019114645.1 Candidatus Halomonas stercoripullorum | reverse complement strand
GGCAAGACCACTACCCTGGTGGCGCGTGTATTGCATCTGCTTGCATGTGGTGTGCCGGCCAAACGCATTCTGGTGTTGATGTTCAATCGCTCGGCGCGCGAGGATTTCCAGCGCCGTTTGGCGACCCTGGCACCTCCAGGGCAACGGTTGCCCGACGTGCGAACCTTCCACTCGTTGGGGCATCGACTGACGACATCGCTCACGCGCTGGGGAGCACTGTCTCCACGCCGACTGATTTCCGCCGATTGGCAGGTGGAGCGCCTGTTGCGCCAGGCGACCCTTGAAGTTCTCGAAAATGGCGAACAGCGTGAGCAGGCACTGGAAGCTGATACCCTGGAAGCCCTGGCGCATTTCTGTGGTCTGGTCAAAGCCGAGATGCTGCCGGCGGCGACCCTGTGGGAACGGCTTGATCATGGCGCTGGCAGTGAACACTTTGTGGCGGCTTTTGAGCGGCTTGAAGTGCTGCTTTCCGAGCATGGCCTCATGACCTATTCGGATTTGCTCTATCGTCCATTGCGAGCGCTGGAGGCGGATGCGGCGCTTGCCCGACGTGTTCAGGGCTATCTCGATCAGGTGATCGTGGACGAGTATCAGGATATCAATCAGGCCCAGTTGCGTCTGTTGGCACTACTGGCGGGCAAGGACGCCGCGGTCATGGCGGTTGGCGATGCCAACCAATGCATTTACGAATGGCGGGGCGCTCACCCTGACACCATGCGCGAGCGCTTTACCAGCGTGTTTGGTCCGGCCAGTGACTATCCGCTATCGTTCACGTTTCGTCATGGTCACGCCTTGGCACTGCTGGCCAACCATGCGATTGCCGCTAATCGGTGTCGTCCCGACCAGTTCTGTCTGGCGGCACCCACCAATCCTGATACCCGTATCACTGTGGAGCAGGGGAGTGCTGCGCTGCTCGCTGCTCTTGCACATTGGCAACAACAGGGCAGAGCGCTGAGCGAAGCTTGTCTGCTGGTGCGCAGCTGGTCGTTATCGGTACCGGTTCAATTGCAACTGCTGCAAGCCGGTATTCCGTTTCGCTTGGCGCGCGAAGATCGTTTTGTCTTTCGCCTGCCACTGGTGCAAGCCCTGGCGGGCTATCTGCATCTGGCGCGCACGCCTGCGCTACTATTCGACCCTGCCCACTTGCTGCGTTTGTTTGAACAGCCGACACCCTTTGTCGCGCGAGAGCGCCTGGTCGCCCTGACCCAGCGTTTGGCGCAAGCACAGCAATATCCCCGACAGGATGACCCGTTGCTGGTCGGTCTCAAACCCGTACAGCGGCGTAATCTCAAGCGCCGCTGGGAGTTGCTGTGCGAACTGCCACGCCTTGGTGGCTGGGCGCCGGCGCGGCTGTTGGCCCATATCGTCACTGCCCTGGATGCCGAGAAAGTACTCAAGCGTGCGGCGGCCCGGCGCGAGAAGGGCGAAGAAGATGTGCGCTTGCTGGATGTGCTGGTTGAGCAAGCGGGGGAGACTCAAGATATCGATACTTTCATCGAGCTGCTGGAGCGCCCGGTAGAGAACCAGGTCGGTGGTCTGTTGATCAGCACCGTGCATGCCGCCAAGGGATTGGAATGGCCACTGGTAGTGGTGGCGGGCGTTAATGAAGAGGACTTCCCTCACTATAGCCGGGACAACCCGCTGGTGGATGAGCGGCTTGAGGAAGAGCGCAGGCTGTTCTATGTTGCCGTGACCCGCGCCAGTGAGCAGTTGCTACTGCTGCACGATGGCGGTGCCCACCGCCCTAGCCGTTTTCTGACTGAAACGGCATGGGAGGATTGCCGTGATGTTGCGTTACGGCTAACCAATGACGCAGATGCGACCACGCCGGTCACGGTAGGTTCACCCCAATTGGTGGCACGTTACCTGGCGGGTATCGGTACTGAGCTGCCATTGGAGCAGCGCTTGGCTACCGTGGCAGAAACCGGGGCGCAGCGTGGGAGGCTCGTCTACCGTCCAGGGCAAAAGTTGCGTCACATGGTGTTTGGTGCCGGTGAAGTGGTGGCAGTGGAAGGAGATCCCGGCGATCCGGTCATAGAGGTCAACTTTGTCCATGCCGGCCGACGGCGACTGCTGGCTAGCCGAGCGCCTGTTGAGTTGGTGGTAAGCGAAGCACTGGGAGTTTGAGTCCCCAAATGCAGCAGGGACATGCCGTCCGGCATGTCCCTGTTCGTCACCTCTACATATTCGGATAGTTTGGGCCACCGCCGCCTTCCGGGGCTACCCAGCGAATATTCTGTGCGGGATCCTTGATATCGCAGGTCTTGCAGTGCACGCAGTTCTGGAAGTTGATCTGGAAGCGAGGTTTACCGTTGTCATCTTCCACCACCTCGTAAACACCGGCCGGGCAATAGCGCTGTGCCGGCTCGGCGTACTTGGGCAGGTTCTCGCGGATGGGAATATCCGGGTCGAGTAGCTGAAGATGACTCGGCTGGTCCTCTTCATGATTGGTGTTCGACAAGAAGACGGAAGAGAGCTTGTCGAAGGAGAGCTTGCCGTCGGGTTTCGGGTAATCGATTTTTTCGAACTGGCTCGCGAGTTCCAGCGCAGCGTGGTCCGGCGTGGTGTCATGAATGTTGGGCAGTTTGCCGCCCAGCAATTGGTTGACGAAGTTATAAGCGCCGCCGCCAACGGTTCCATACTTGTGAATCGCCGGGCCGAAGCTGGCAGTCTCCTTGAGTTCGGCGTAGGCCCAGCTCTGCTCCCATTTGGTGGTAAAGGCGCTCAGCTCCTGGCCACCTTCGTCGCCATTGGCGAGGGCTTCGAAGACGGTTTCCGCTGCTACCAGGCCCGACTTCATTGCCGTGTGCAGGCCCTTGATCTTGGCGAAGTTCAGCGTGCCGGCGTCACAGCCGATCAACAGGCCGCCCGGGAAAGTCATCTTGGGCAGGCAATTAAGCCCCCCCTTGGTGATGGCACGGGCACCGTAAGCGACACGCTTGCCATCCTCAAGATGCTTGGCCAGCACCGGGTGGTGCTTCATGCGCTGGAACTCATCGAACGGCGAGAGCCAGGGATTGCGGTAGGAGAGGTCCATGATCAGGCCGACAACCACCTGGTTGTTCTCGGCGTGATAAAGGAACCAGCCGCCATGGGTATCCTTGGCCAGCGGCCAGCCGGAGCCGTGCAGCACCAGGCCCGGTTCGTGCTTCTCGGCGGGAATGTCCCACAGCTCCTTGAGACCGATACCGTAGTGCTGAGGGTCCTTGCCCTCATCGAGCTGGAAGCGCGAGATCAGGCCCTTGCCCAGATGGCCGCGGGCGCCTTCGGCAAACAGAGTGTACTTGGCGCGCAGCTCCATACCTGGCATATAGCCATCTTTCGGTGTGCCATCGGCACTTACGCCCATGTCGCCGATAAGGATACCGCGCACGGTACCGTCTGCATCGTGAATCACTTCCTGGGCGGCAAAGCCAGGAAAGACTTCGACGCCCAGCTCTTCGGCCTGCTCGGCCAACCAGCGACATAGGTTACCGGCACTGATCACGTAGCGGGTCAGTTCGCCACCAGTGTTGTGCATGCTTTTAGGCACCAGGGCGTTGGGCAGTTTCTGCGCCTTCTTGGCATCCTTGAGCAGATAGAGCTCATCGCGAGTCGCCGGAGTGGTCAGGGGGGCGCCACGCTCCTGCCAGTCAGGGAATAGTTCCTGCAGGGCACGCGGTTCAAGTACAGCGCCTGATAGAATATGTGCGCCTACCTCAGAACCCTTTTCCACGACACATACACTCAGCTCCTGGCCGCTTTCGTTCGCCTGTTGCATGAGGCGACAGGCGGCCGAAAGCCCCGAGGGGCCAGCCCCGACGATTACCACGTCGAAGTCCATCGAATCGCGTTCTACTTGCTCAGACATCCACTCGCTCCTCCCACGGTTTCGGCGCCAGCCAGCCTACCACCAACGTCGAAATAAAATAAAACGGTCGTTTGCTTCTCGATATTCTCCATGATAGGCATAATAAACAACTCAGGATACCCCTGCGATGGCAATGTGCCATGCTGTGCAGCTTCACTCCATCGAACCCAAGCGAGGACACCATGAAAGTACTCGTCGCGGTCAAACGCGTCATTGACTACAACGTCAAAATCCGGGTCAAGCCGGACAATTCCGACGTTGATCTCACCAACGTGAAAATGGCCATGAACCCCTTCTGCGAAATCGCCGTTGAAGAGGCGGTGCGGCTAAAAGAGAAAGGCGTTGCCACCGAGGTGGTGGCCGTGACCATTGGCGCCAAAGCTGCACAGGAACAGCTGCGTACCGCCTTGGCGCTGGGCGCCGACCGTGCCGTGCACGTCGAGACTGACGAGCGTGTCGACTCGCTGGCCGCTGCCAAATTGCTGGCCAAGGTAGTCGAAGAAGAGCAGCCCCAACTGGTGATCCTCGGCAAGCAGTCGATCGATACCGACAACAACCAGACCGGACAGATGCTCGCCGCCCTGGCCGGCCTGCCCCAGGGCACCTTTGCGTCTGAAGTCGTGGTCGAGGGGGACAAGGTACAGGTAACGCGTGAAGTCGATGGTGGCCTGCAGACCGTCGAACTCAGCCTGCCGGCGGTGATCACTACCGACTTGCGTCTTAACGAGCCGCGCTACGCCAAACTGCCCGACATCATGAAGGCCAAGAAAAAGCCGCTGGATGTGAAACCGGCAGCCGACCTCGGTGTCGAGGTGCAAAGCCGGCTCACGCTGCTCAAGGTCGAATCGCCGGCCGAGCGCAAGGGCGGGATCAAGGTGGGCTCCGTTGATGAGCTCGTGGACAAACTCAAGAACGAAGCCAAAGTGCTTTGATCGCGGCATCTTGAAGGAGCAATTTCATGAGCATTCTGGTTCTTGCAGAACATCACGACGGCCAGCTCGCGGCTGCCACCGCCCATGTGGTCGCCGCGGCCCAGGCCATCGGCGGTGACATCGACGTGCTGGTTGCCGGAGAAAACGTGGGTGCCGTGGCCGACGCTGCTGCCAAACTCGACGGCGTGAACAAAGTGCGTGTGGCCGACCATGCTGTCTACGCCCACCAGCTGGCCGAACCCATGAGCGCCCTGCTGGCCGAACTGGCCGGTGGCTACAGCCATGTGCTGGCGGCCGCCTCCACCACCGGCAAGAACATCTTGCCGCGGGTGGCGGCCCTCAAGGATGTGGCGCAACTTTCTGAAGTGCTGGAAGTGGTCGATGCCGACACCTTCAAGCGTCCTATCTACGCCGGTAACGCCATTGCCACGGTCAAGAGTGCCGATAGCCTCAAGGTAATCACCGTGCGTACCACCGGCTTCGATGCCGTGGGTGCCAGTGGCAGTGCCAGTGTCGAGAATGTCGATACCGTGGTAGAAAACACCCAGTCCACGTTCCTCAAGCAGGAACTGGCCGAGAGCGACCGTCCCGAACTGGGGGGCGCGCGGGTGGTCATTTCCGGTGGGCGCGGCATGGGTAGCGGCGAGAACTTCAAGCTGCTCGACGGTATCGCCGACAAGCTGGGTGCCGCCATCGGTGCTTCACGTGCCGCGGTGGATGCCGGCTTTGTGCCCAACGACATGCAGGTGGGCCAGACCGGCAAGATCGTCGCGCCGGAACTCTACATCGCCGTGGGTATCTCGGGTGCCATTCAGCACCTGGCCGGAATGAAAGATTCCAAGGTGATCGTGGCGATCAACAAGGACGAAGATGCAGCGATCTTCCAGGTAGCCGACTATGGTCTGGTGGGCGACTTGTTCGAGATTCTGCCGGAGCTTGAAAGCAAGCTGTAACGTCTCGCCTTGAGGGGCGAACGCAAGCCGGCGCTACACCAGCGCCGGCTTTTTGCTGAACGGGTCACGGCTCTGGGCGAAGGCCTGCTGTCTAGTGTAGGGTGTCCATGATTCGCATGATCGGAAGCATGGGCACTTGAAATTCCGTTCGGCGACCCCATGTGTAGCTATTGCAGCACAACTAACGCCACCAAAGGAGATGATCACATGGCACATACCCTCCCTGACTTGCCGTATGCTTACGATGCGCTTGAGCCGCACATCGATGCCATGACCATGGAGATTCACCACTCGCGTCACCATCAGACCTATGTCAACAACCTGAATGCTGCCCTGGAGGGCACCGGTCAGGAAGCGACACCGGTCGATGAGCTGCTGGCCAATCTTGACCGCCTGCCGGAAGACAAGCGCCAGGCAGTGATCAACAACGGTGGAGGCCACTCCAACCACAGCATGTTCTGGCAGATGATGTCACCCAATGGCGGTGGCAAGCCTCAGGGCAAGGTGGCCGAGGCTATCGAAAGTGAGCTGGGTGGCTTCGATGCTTTCAAGGATGCCTTTACTAAAGCAGGTTTGGGCCGCTTCGGTAGCGGCTGGGCCTGGTTGAGTGTCACTCCCGAGAAGAAGCTGGTGGTTGAGAACACTCTTAACCAGGACAGCCCGCTCATGCACGGTAACACGCCGGTGCTGGGGCTGGACGTGTGGGAGCACGCGTACTACCTGAAATTCCAGAACAAGCGCCCCGATTACATCGGCGCGTTCTTCAACGTGGTCAACTGGGAAGAAGTGGAGCGTCGTTATCAGGCAGCAATTGCCTGAAGCAAGACGAATCTTACTGCTTCTCGAATCTTACTGCTTCTCTTTGAAGCCGCTGAACGCCGCAGCCCTTGGCTGCGGCGTTTGTATTAGCTGATAGTTAAAACTAGCATCGCCGTAGCCCCCACATGAAGTAAGCACCGCCGATTAGCGAGGCGACCAGCCCAGCGGGAATTTCGTCAGGAAACAGCCACTGCCGCCCCAGCCAATCGGCTATTACCATTAGCAAGGCACCCATCAGGGCGGCACCCAGCAAGTGCCAATGCGCACGCTGAAAGCCTGCCATGCGCGCCATGTGCGGTGCCAGCAGACCAACGAAAGAGAGTGGCCCAACCACTAGAGTCGCAGTCGCCGTCAATAAAGCGACTAACCCCAGTAGCGCCAAACGGGCATGTTTTACGCCAATGCCCAGCGATGCTGCCGTGGCGTGACCCAACGGTAGAATATCCAGCCAGCGTGTGAAAAAGTGTGCAGCCAGGCCGAGTAGGCAAGCCAGAAGTACTACGACGAGAGATGAGGTCAGATCTACATAATAGGTGGATCCCGACAGCCAGGCGATCACTTGCTGACCACGAGGGTCCCCACCGGCAAGCATGATGGTACGCACGGCATCGAACAGAGCGGTGATGGCAACGCCTGTCAGCAGTAGCTGTTCGGGGCGAAAGCCACTTTGATGGTTGATTTTCAGCAATACTGCCATGCAGACAAGCGCACCCAATGTACCCATGCTGACCAGGACAAGGTTGTTGGGTGCGGACAGGACATAGATCGCGATGATGACGGCAATGGCGCAGCCACCGCTGATGCCGAGCAACTCGGGGCTGGCCATGGGGTTGGCCGTAAGGCGCTGGATAATGGTACCGGCCACGGCGAGCATGACTCCACTAGCGGCTGCGGCCAGCAGGCGTGGAGTGCGCCATTGCAGTATTTGCCAATCCAGGGTGAGCGACCAGCCATGTTCCAGCTGGCCCAGCATCAAGGCGAGAAAGCCAGAGACCAGTAACGTCGTGGCGAGAGTCAGACTTAGCCTCCTCGGAGAGGGGTGAGGCGGAGTGGGGGCAGCATTGTCTCTGGGAGGTTCACTATTCAAGCGTAAGCGGGGGATCAGCCACAATAGCAGCGGTGTGCCGAGTGCCGCTGTTGTGGCTCCGGTTGGAATCAGGGTGGGTAGAGCGTGGCTGAAGTGTTGTAACAACAGGTCGGTTCCCGCAAGCAGCAGGGCTCCAAGCAATGTCGACCAGGTCAAGCGTGAGCCCAGGCGTCGGGCTCCGGCAAGCCGGACCATATTGGGCGCCGCCAGGCCGATAAAGCCGATCACCCCTACCACGCTCACCACGCAAGCGGTGATAAAGACTGCGAGTCCCAGACCCACCAGGCGCAGGAACCTGAATGACACGCCCAGGCTGCCAGCACTGGCATCGTCCAGTTCGAGAAGGGCGAGAGGGCGCAGCAAGAGCCAGATCAGCAGGGCGCTTAGCAGCATGCGTGGTGCCAGGAAGGCGACGTCTTGCCAGCCATCCTGGGCCAGTGAGCCGGCACCCCAGATCAGCAGTCCCTTGAGCTTTTCCTGATGGAAGAGCAGCAGAACCATGGAGAGTGCACCGGCATAGAGATTGATCACCAGGCCGGCCAGAATCACTACCATGGGGGCCAGGGCGCGGTGCCAGGTTAGGGTGAAGACCACTACCATGGCCCCTATTCCCCCGGCTAGAGCTACCCACTCCCGCCCGGCGACAAGCCAGCCAGGAGCGAGCAGGGTGGTGGCAAGCAATGCCAGGTTGGCACCGGAAGCCACGCCCAGCGTGGTGGGAGAAGCCAGCGGGTTACGCAAGACCTGCTGCATGAGGTTGCCGGCCAGGGCGAGACCCCCTCCAGCCAGCAGCGACATCACCAAGCGTGGCCACCAGCTGTAGTGAAATACCAGCGACTCAGGTATGTCCGGTGCGACATAAAGCAGGGCACGAATGCTCTCGACGAAACCGGGTGGCGACAACTGCCACGTAGCGGAGGCGACAACGATCAATCCGAGGGCCAGGCATATTCTCAACGGCCCGGTATGGGGCCACCGGACTGGCTTCATGGTGACTCTTCCGACAAGGCGGTTACCAGTTGCTCGGCAAAGCGGCGCGCCGAAGGTAGAGCGCCGAAGCTCCACACTGGGGGTAGCACAACCCAGCTTTCATTCCGGACACTGGGTTGATGCTGCCAAAGTCCGCTGTCAGCGAGACGTTCCTCCACGCCGACCGGGTACGGTTCCACCACCACCAGGCGGGCATCGATAGTAGCCAATCGTTCCAGCGCGACCAGCGAGAAGCCCCAGGCGTTGGTCTTTTCCTGCCAGGCGTTATCCAGCCCGAGCTGTGTCACGACCGCCTGGTACAGGCTATTGCCAGCGAAGATGCGGACATGACGCGCATCGATGAACTGTACGATAAGGATGGGCGCCAGGTTGGCTGGTAGGCGCTGGCGGAGCGTGGCGAGATGCAACTCGGTGTTTTCGATCATGCGCTCGGCGGCTTCTTCACGCTTCAATAGAGTGCCAAGCTCACGAGTCAGTCGCAGTATTTCTTGCCAGGTTTCATGCTCAGGGCGATAGAGTTCGAGCATTTCCACCGGGGCGATTCGCTGTAGCTGTGGGGTGAGATTAGCGAACATCGGTGTGATCAGAATGCGGTCGGGTGCCAAGGCGGCGAGTCGTTCGAGGTTGGGTTGGGCGCGCAGCCCCAGGTCGGTAATCGACTCGGGAAGCGCAGGGGCCTGTACCCAGGCATGGTAGGCATCGATCTGAGCAACGCCCTGGGGCGGGGAACCGAGCACGACCAGTGTCTCGGCCACTGTCCAGTCGAGGGTGGCAATGGCTTCGTCTCTGGCCAGAGCCAGGGAAGAAAGGCTGATCAATAACCCGCCGAGTAATGCGGTGGATAGATAACGGAAAAAGTGCAAGTTGGGCATGTGCGGACAGTGCTCGTCTGGCTTCAGGCAACAACAGCGAGTGAATATCGCCCGCTGGGGTGGGCCATGACTTGCATGGGAATACCGTAGATGGCTTGCAGGGTGGCGCCTTTCATCAGTTCTGCTGGCGTGGCGTCAGCCAGTACCTGACCGCTGTGCAGGGCAATGAGGCGATCACAGTAGCGTGCTGCCAGGTTGACGTCATGTAGCACAATGACCACACCGAGGCCGAGCTCTCGACTGAGTTGCCGGATCAGGGTCAGAACCTCGACCTGATGCGCAATATCGAGCGCCGCCAATGGTTCGTCGAGGAGCAGGAAGCGGCTGCCTTGGGCGAGTAACATGGCCAGCCAGACCCGCTGGCGTTCACCCCCGGAGAGGGTGTCAACAAGCCGGTTGGAAAAGGGCACAGTGTGGGTCAGGGCAAGGGCACGGTCGATGGCAGTCTTGTCTTTGTGACCGTGCCGGCCCAGCAGGCCATGCCAGGGATAGCGGCCGAAAGCGACCAGCTCACGTCCCGTCAGGCTCTCGGTGGCGGGAAGTTGCTGGGGCAGGTAGGCTACCTGACGGGCGAATTCACGCTGTCCCCAACTGTCCAGCGCACGTGCGTCGAGAAAGAGCTCGCCCCGACTGGCTGGCTGCTGGCGGGCGAGCAATTTCAGCAGGGTCGATTTTCCCGAGCCGTTATGGCCGATCAGACCATGGACGCGGCCTGCTTCGAAAACAAGATTGGAGGGGGCGAGCAGCACTTTGCCACCGATATCGAAGCCGGCGTTGCTGAGTTCGAACATGGGCAAGCTCTCCGAAAATCAGAAGGCGTAGCTAAGGGTGGCGCTAATGCTGCGTTCGGCACCGAAGTAACAGAACTCCAGTGAGTTGCAGGTGGCCACATACTCTTCGTTGGTCAAGTTGGAGACGTTGAGCCGGGCGCTTAAACCATCGAAACCTGCGTGGCCCAGGTCGTAGCCCAGGGTGGCATCCATCAGCGTATATTCGGGCACTTTGGCGGTATTGGCACGGTCGGCATAAATATCGGCGTAGTAGCGCACTCCAAGCCCGATATCCACGCCATCGAACACTCCGTCATCAACGGTATAGTGACCCCAAAGGCTGGCCTGGTGACGTGGAGCATAGATGACATGATTCCCTTCGTTGCCATCGTTACTGCGCTTATAGGAAACATCGGTATAGCTGTAGCCCGCCTGGAGCCGTAGCCTTTCAGTGAGTTGGGCACGGGCTTCGAGTTCTAGCCCCTGTGACTCGATTTCACCTATGGCTCGGTAAGGATCGGTGGGCTGCTCTTTCGTTGCCACGTTTTCCTGATTGATGCGGAAAAGCGATACCGCATAGTGATCTTGGGTGCCTGCGGGTTGATACTTCAGGCCCGTTTCGATCTGCTTACCCTCCATGGGAGCCAACAGAGCACCACTGGCATCAGCAAAGCTGGTCGGCGTAAAGGCGGTTGAGTAACTGACGTAGGGCGCGAAGCCGTTGTCGAATAGATACAACAGGCCGGTGCGTCCGCTGAACTGGGTGTCGTCGAGTTCACTCGCGACCTGGGTATCCAGGTTGGTATTGGTGATATCGACCCAGTCATAGCGCCCGCCCAGAGTCAGGCGCCAGTTGCCCAAGGCCAACTGATCTTGCAGATAGATACCAGTTTGCTGAAGCTCATGCTTCTCGCGGGCAGGAGCGTACATGTCGACCGGTCCGGCCCCGTACTGCGGATCGAAGGCGTCGATAGTGGGAAATAAGCCTGAGGTCCAGGCCACGCGATTGTCACGGTATTGATAATCGGCACCGATCAGTACGGTGTGTTCAATGAAACCGGTAGAGAGACGAGCTTCGAACTGATTGTCTAGGGTCCAGGCTTCCAGGGACTCGTCAGCACCGGAATAGTAGCGGACCAAATGGTTGTCGCTACCGGGTGCCCAGTCATAGGCGTAGACCTGGCTGAGCTCTACATCGGAGTTGAGATAGTTGAGCTGCTGGCGTCCCGTCCAGGCCTCGTTGAAGCTATGCTCCAGTGCATAGCCCAACATGCGCTGAGTGCGCTCGTAGCGATCATGCTCTTCCTCCCCTTCAAAGAAGTTGTTGGAAATGCGTCGACCATTGCGATCCACCACGGTGCCTTCGTAGGGTAGGCCAGCATGATAGCCACCCTCGGGATCTTCCTGCAGGTATGCCTTGAGCGTAAGGCTGGTGGCATCGGTGATATCCCAGGTGAGCGAGGGAGCAATGGCATAGCGCTCTTCCTCGACAGGACCGAACTGGGTATCGGCTGCGTTGGCTAAACCTAACAGGCGATACGCCACGCGTTGATTCGCGCCGAGCGGTCCGGTGAGATCGAAGGCGGCACTGCGCTGGCTATTGTTGCCTAGCGTGAAGCGTGCCTCTCCTGCTTGTTGAAATTGCGGCTGCTTGCTATTGAGCGCGACCACGCCGCCAGGTGAGGCTTGGCCGTAGAGCACCGAAGCGGGCCCACGCACGACTTCGATGCTGTCGAGGAACCAGGGGTCGATGGTCATGGAACTATGCGAATTGGTGTCGCCCAACAATTTCAAGCCATCGAGGAAGATATTGCTCAAGCTGCCATCGGAAAAGCCGCGTAATACCAGGTAATCAAAGCGATTCGAGGCGCCGATCTGATTAGTGAAAACGCCTGGCGTGTAGTCGGCGGCACGTTGTACGGTACGAGCGCCACGTGCTTGCCATTCTTCATTTTCGATAACGGATAAGGCTTGCGGGATTTCGTTGAAAGGCGTTTCCGTCTTGGTGGCAGCCTGTCCGGTGATGGTAACTGTTTCCAAGGTTTCGGCAGTCGCCACGGGGGGCTGTTGAGCCTGGGCCTGAATGGGGGCAAAGGCGGACATGATCAGAATGCTACAAGCTGCTGGGCGGTGAGCTGGCATAAACGAGTCCTAGATATGAATTCTCATTAGTCAATGAGAATTGTTCCCTATTGAGGAGTGGCTGTCCTATGCCTTTTGCTCAGTTTTCTCTTTTCACCGCTCAGGTTCCATGACGCAAGAAACTCGGCGGATAGCCGTAGCGTTGGCGAAAAGCTGTTGTGAAGTTGTTGGCGTGCTGGTAGCCGACCCTTTGGGCAACGCGCTCTATGCAATGCCCTTGCAGAAGTAATTCGTAAGCGAGTTCGAGACGCCTTCTGCGCAGATATTCGAAAATGGAACAGCCGTAGGTGGCCTGGAACTTGCGGCGCAGAGTGGCTGGGCTCATGGCAGCCTGTTTTGCCAGTACCGCCGTGCTGTATTTCACGGCGGGGTGGGCATGTAGTTGGCACCGGATTTGTTCCAGTCGCTGCCATTCGCTTGGGGTGGTGCCGGGGCAGGAGGCCCTTATGTCATTTGGCAGTCCATGAGCCAACAGCTGCAGACCCAGGCCCTCCCAGAGCACATTCAATGCCGTTCCGCCGAGAGGAGACGAAATGGCTTGATCAAGCGCTTGGCTCAGGAAAGAGGGGAGTACCCAAGCATGCATGCTTGAGCCGTGGGAGGGTACGGAGACGCCGTGTTCAGCCAGGCGGGATGCATTGAAAGCGAATGTCAGGGCACGTATATGTTGACCAGAAGGCTGGGTGGCTTGCAACCCTTGGTGTACATCGAGCGTGACGCTCAAGGCCATGCCTGAAGAAAGTTCCTGGCGCTGTTGGCCCAGCCTGACCTCGGCTTGGCCTTCGAGCAGGATGATGATGGAAAGCGGCGTGGCGTGGTATGAGCGGGAGTCGTAGCGCTGCAGAACATCAATGTCGGAGGCAACGAGCTGTACGCCTCGCGCCGGTGCAAGTTCCTGAATGTGGCCTCGTATCACTGAGGTGCGGGGCGCGACATGGGGCATAAGCGTAGGAAAGCGGTAATCGATGCCGTAGCGTTCACCGTAAGTGCGCAAATCCTGAGAGGTATGCGTTTGCACGGGTTGATTCATGAGGCTACACCGTACCGTGGTCCGCGGGAACGGCATGTCAACGGACAATTGCTGCAGTAGCCGAGCTCGCCAATCAGGTAGCGAATGCAGCAGAGCCGACGCACCCGTTGTGGTTTATCGTCAGTACCGGACAGGTAGCGCACGGGGCGATAGAGAGGATTACGCCGACCCTCGGAGAGAGTCTTGCTCTCGAGCAGGGCCAGTGCTGATGCATTGGCATTCGGCAGTGCCAAGGGGTGGTCCGCTAGTGTGTGGGCGAAGTACTCGAAATAATTACCGGCATTGCTCCAGAACACTTTGGGTGAAGCGCCGCTGAGATTGGCCAAGGCTTCGATCAGCGGAGTCAGATGGCCATCAATGAGCGTGGCGAAGCGTAGTGAATTGGCTCGCATGGCCAGGGGGCTCCCTGCATGGCGCATGATCATCCCGGTGGTTTGACCTTCCTGATCTTGAATCAAGTGCAAGCTGTCGAGCGCCAGAGGCAGGTCACGATCCAGTAAAAGATTAGCGGCCAGGCCGACAGCCACTACGTAGCTGAAATGCCATTTCGACCAAAGCGATGCCACGGCACGGCGATCTCCGTGCCCATAGCGGCGACCGAAATGCGTCAATAACTCATCAAGGCAAGCGGGAGTGAGCAGCGTTGCTCCCATCACGCCGTCCGGCTCTGCATTGCATAGGCGAGCGGGTGCCAGATCCTCCAAAGGCCCGACATAAAGCTGGGGCAGGACAGGAGGCAGGGCGTGATCCGTGACAGCTTGTTGAGACATCTTGTGAGCACCTTGCGTGATTGAGGCGAGCCACTACCGAAAGGGAAGAGGGGGCCTCGC
>DXFC01000263.1 GCA_019114645.1 Candidatus Halomonas stercoripullorum | reverse complement strand
CATGCCGTCACGGGTGGCACTCTATCCACGTGACGAAGCCGATGAGATGGAGAATATCGCGCCGATCGGGGAAGACGATGCCAGCTACATCGACCAGGAAGCACAGCCCATGCTCGGCGCACCGGTAGCAGCAGAGCGCGGTGCCTGGCTGTCGCCACTGGACATGCCCTGTGCCGCGCCACCCTGGGGGTTATTGAGTGCCACCGACCTCACCAGCGGCGAGATTGTCTGGTCCCGGCCCATCGGCACCAGCTTTGACCAGGGCCCCTGGGGCATTCCCACACGCCTGAAGATGACCGTGGGCGCCCCCACCAGTGCCGGCCCGGTCACCACCGCTGGCGGCATGACCTTTATTGGCGCCACCATGGACCACTACATTCGCGGCTTCGCCAACGCTACCGGCGAGATGCTATGGGAAAAACGTTTGCCTGCCGGCGGCCAGGCGACTCCCATGACCTACATGCACGAAGGGCGTCAGTACGTGGTGATCGCCGCAGGCGGCGCCTTTCAGGCCGAAACGCGCCAGGGCGACAGCGTGATAGCCTACGCCCTGCCCCAAGAGTAGAAGCCAAAGACTCAACGCTGCCGCTGGGATTCATGCCACTCAGCGGCGGCCTCTTCCACCCCAGGCTCATCGCCGCGATTGAGCAACCGCAAACGGTGGGCTTCTTCCTCGCGCACGTCATCGATTACGCTCATCAGTTCGGCCACGTCCACGCTGCCCGTGTCGTGTTCAAAGCAACCGGTCAACTGGCTTTCGGGGTGCAACTCACCAGCCTCATAGAGCGCCCAGATCTCCTTGCCATAGTCGGTGGTCAACAGCTCCGGTGCGAAACGGCCGAAGTAGCGGCGCATGTTGTCCACGTCACGCTCGAACATCATCTCGGCGCTGTTGTTGCCGGCGGCGTCTACCGCCTGGGGCAGGTCGATGATCACCGGACCGTCAGCGGCAAGCAACACATTGAACTCGGACAAGTCACCGTGCACCAGGCCCGCGCAGAGCATTTTCACTATATCGCGAATGATCTTGGCGTAGTACTCACGGGCCTGCCCGGGGCTCAGGGTGACATCGTCCAGGCGCGGGGCCGTCAGACCCTCGGCGTCGCTGATCATCTCCATCAGCAGTACCCCGTCGATAAAGCCAAAAGGCTGCGGCACCCGAACATCCGCCGCCGCCAGCCGATAGAGGGCATCCACCTCGGCGTTGAGCCACGCCTGCTCCTGCTCTTTCTGGCCGTAGCGGGTCTTCTTGGCCATGGCCCGCGAGCGGCGGCTATTGCGCTCACGACGCCCCTCTTGATACTGCACCGCCTGCTTAAAGCTACGCTTTTTCGCTTCCTTGAATACCTTGGCACAGCGCCGCTCCCCCTGGGAGAGCACCACGTAGACCTGAGCCTCTTTGCCACTCATCAATTGACTCTCAACCGCCTCGATGAGGCCGTCATCAACCAGCGGCTGCAATCGCTTGGGTACCTTCAACTCTTCACCTCTTCCCCTCTTCTCTTTTAGCCATCACCAGCCGCCACTCAGCGACTGATACGCCGGGCGCGAAACGAGCGCCCCTTCAGCTTGCCCGTACTAAGCCTGGCGAGTGCCGCCGTGGCGACCTCGCGCTGCACGGCCACATAGGCACTCCGCTCCAGCACCTTGATCTTGCCCACCTGGGCCCCCTCAATGCCACCCTCACCGGTCAACGCTCCGAGGATATCGCCGGGGCGCACTTTCTGCTTCTTGCCGCCATCCAGTTGCAGCGTGACCATTTCCGCCAGGAACGGTGTCTGGGCCAGCACACTACGCGGCGGCAACGGGGCTTGTTCCAGCGGCTCTCCGAGGAACTCAACCAACCGCTCCAGACGATAGGCCTCGCGCTCGGTCACCAGCGTGCAAGCAATACCGGAGCTACCGGCGCGGCCGGTACGTCCGACACGATGCACATGCACTTCGAGATCACGGGCGATCTGGTAATTGAATACCGCATCCAGCGCGGCGATATCCAGTCCGCGTGCGGCCACGTCGGTGGCCACCAGAATGGAAGCGCTGTGGTTGGCGAACAGTACCAACGTGCGGTCGCGGTCACGCTGCTCCAGATCGCCATGCAACGCCAGGGCACTGAAGCCTGCTTCGCACAAGGCATCGGCAACGTCCCGGGTTTCGCGGCGGGTGTTGCAAAACACAACGCTGGAGCGTGGTCGATGGTGCAACAGCAGCAACCGCAGTGCGGTAAAACGCTCCGCCTCATCCGCCACGCAATAAACACGCTGACGAATGGTGCTCGCGTCATGGCTCTCGGCTACCGACACTGCGGCCGGATCGCGCATCAGCCGCTCAGCGATGGGACGAATGGCGTCGCTGTAAGTCGCACTGAACAGCAACGTCTGACGGCTGCGTGGTGTTTCGGCGATGATCGCCTCCATGCTGGCCTGAAAGCCCATGTCGAGCATGCGATCCGCCTCGTCCAGCACCAGCACCTCAAGCATGGCGAGATCGAGCGAGCCCTTGCGCAAATGCTCCTCCACCCGGCCCGGCGTGCCCACCACCACATGCGCCCCATGCGCCAGCGAAGCGAGCTGTGGACCAAACGGCGCACCACCGCACAAGGTCAGTACCTTGACGTTGGGCAGCGTGCGCGCCAGGCGGCGAATCTCGCCCGCCACCTGGTCGGCCAGCTCGCGGGTCGGACAGAGCACCAGCGCCTGAACGCAAAAGCGTGCCACCACCAGCCGGGAGAGCAACCCCAGGCCGAATGCCGCGGTCTTGCCCGAGCCGGTTTTGGCTTGAGCGATCACGTCACGGCCCGCCAACATCAGTGGCAGACTCCCGGCCTGGATCGGTGTCATAACGCCATAACCCAGCGAATCGAGATTGGCCAGCAACTCAGGAGCCAGCGGCAGCGAAGCAAAGGCCTCGTTGGGAGAAAAATGGGACACGAACAGGAACCTGCGGGAGATTGAACGGCTGCCGGAATGGCAAGCAAGCGAAGGCGGGAACGCGGGCGCACCCAAGATCAGGAAAGCAAGCGGCAGAATAGCAGAAAACGGCGAACAAATGCAGTCACCGGCGCTGCCGCGATCACACCCCGCCCGGCAGCGCGTGCTCTTCATGAGGCTCCAACCCCAGGAAACCACCCGACTGGCGCCGCCACAGCGAGGCATACAGACCATCCTGCGCCAACAGCTCCTGGTGGGTGCCGCTCTCGACAATTTCCCCCGCATCGATGACCACCAGCCGATCCAGCATGGCAATGGTGGAGAGTCGATGCGCGATAGCGATCACCGTTTTGCCTACCATCAAGGTATCGAGCTGCTCCTGAATCGCCGCCTCGACTTCGGAGTCAAGCGCCGAGGTCGCTTCATCAAGTACCAATATCGGCGCGTCCTTGAGCAGTACCCGGGCGATGGCGATACGTTGTCGCTGACCACCGGAGAGCTTGACGCCACGCTCGCCAACATGGGCATCCAGGCCACGACGCCCCCTGTGATCGACTAACTCGAAAATGAATTCGGCATGGGCGCGACGCACCGCCTCCAGCACCTGCCCATCGGTCGCCTCGGGGCTGCCATAGCGGATGTTATCGCGTACCGAGCGGTGCAGTAGCGAAGTGTCCTGAGTGACCATGCCAATCTGCCTGCGCAGCGACTCCTGGGTCACCCCGGCAATGTCCTGCCCGTCAATCAGAATGCGCCCGCCTTCCAGATCATAAAAACGCAGCAGCAGGTTGGCGAGGGTCGACTTGCCTGCCCCGGAGCGACCGATCAGCCCCACCTTCTCGCCGGGTGCCACCTTCAGGCACATGCCATCGAACACCAGGCGCTTGTCACCGTCGGGTTTCGCATAACCAAAACGCAGCGAATCAAACTCGATCTCGCCGCGAGGCACCTCCAGGGTAACGGCTCCGGGCCGATCCTGTACCGCGGGTTCGCGGGCGATGGTGTTGATACCGTCCTGCACCGTGCCGATGTTCTCGAACAGGCTCGCCACCTCCCACATAATCCAGTCGGACATGAAACGAATGCGCATCACCAGGGCAATGGCCACCGCGATAGCCCCGAGCGACAGGGCCTGAAAGTACCAGGCCAGGATGGCGATGGCGGCCACGCTCACCAGCAGGACCGAGTTAAGCAGTGTCAGACAGACGGAAAGCCGCGTCGCCAACCGCATCTGGTCATGCACCGTCACCATGAATTGCTCCATGGCATCGCGGGCATAAGCCTGTTCGCGCC
>DXFC01000031.1 GCA_019114645.1 Candidatus Halomonas stercoripullorum | reverse complement strand
TCAGCTGGGTTTCGCCCTTAGGTGTTACCTTACCGACCAGAATGTCACCAGGCCCGACCTCGGCACCGATGTAGACAACACCTGCCTCATCCAGCTTGCCCAGTGCCGACTCACCAACGTTGGGAATATCGGAAGTGATCTCCTCCGGCCCCAGCTTGGTGTCACGTGACACACAGGTCAGCTCCTGGATGTGGATAGTGGTGAAGCGATCTTCTTCCACCACCCGCTCCGACAGCAGAATCGAGTCCTCGAAGTTGTAGCCATTCCAGGGCATGAAGGCGATGCGCATGTTCTGGCCCAGTGCCAGATCACCCATGTCGACGGACGGGCCATCGGCAAGGATATCGCCACGCTCGATCACATCACCGGGGCTGACAATGGGACGCTGGTTCATGCAGGTGTTCTGGTTGGAGCGCACGTATTTGGTCAGGTTGTAAATATCAACCCCGGCCTCACCGCCGATGATCTCATCCTCCTTGACCCGCACCACGATACGCTTGGCATCGACCGAGTCGATCACCCCGCCGCGACGCGCCACCGCACAGACACCCGAGTCACGGGCAACGAAACGCTCCATGCCGGTACCCACCAGCGGCTTTTCGGCCCGCAGGGTCGGTACAGCCTGGCGCTGCATGTTGGCCCCCATCAGGGCCCGGTTGGCATCGTCATGTTCCAGGAACGGAATCAGCGCTGCCGCGACGGATACCACCTGACGCGGCGACACATCCATCAGGGTGACCTGATCCGGACGCATGAAGGTGGTTTCGCCCTTGTGGCGTACCTGCACCAGATCATCAATCAGCTTGTTGGTCTCATCGACGCTGGCTGAAGCCTGGGCGATGACGTAGTCACCTTCCTCGATAGCCGAGAGGTGAACCACTTCATCGGTCACTTGGCTGTCCACCACCTTGCGGTACGGTGTCTCGAGGAAACCGTAGCTGTTGGCATGACTGTAGGTGGCCAGGGAGTTGATCAAGCCAATGTTGGGGCCTTCCGGTGTCTCGATGGGGCACAGACGACCGTAGTGGGTGGCGTGAACGTCACGCACCTCAAAGCCGGCACGCTCACGCGTCAGGCCGCCCGGGCCCAGCGCTGAAACACGACGCTTGTGGGTCACTTCGGAAAGCGGGTTGTTCTGGTCCATGAACTGTGAAAGCTGGCTGGAACCGAAGAACTCCTTGACCGCCGCTGCTACCGGCTTGGCATTGATCAGGTCTTGCGGCATCAGGCCTTCGCTCTCAGCCATGGAGAGGCGCTCCTTGACCGCACGCTCAACCCTCACCAGACCCACACGGAACTGGTTTTCCGCCATTTCACCAACACAGCGGATACGACGGTTGCCCAGGTGATCGATATCATCGACTTCACCGAAGCCGTTACGGATGTGGATCAGTTCCTTGACCACGTCCAGGATGTCACGCTTGTCCAGCACACCGGAGCCGGTATCGGTTTCACGGCGCAGGCGACGGTTGAACTTCATGCGACCGACGCCTGACAGATCGTAGCGGTCCTCGCTGAAGAACAAATTGTTGAACAGAGTCTCGGCGGCCTCTTTGGTGGGCGGCTCGCCGGGGCGCATCATGCGGTAGATCTCGACCAGCGCCTCAAGCTGAGAGCCGGTGGTATCCAGACGCAATGTTTCGGAGATGAAAGGACCACAGTCGAGATCGTTGGTGTACAGTGTCTCAAAGGTGGTGATGCCGGCCTGGACCAGTGTCTCAAGCAGTTCCGGCGTAATAACGCTATTGCTCGGGCACAGCAGCTCGCCTGTTTTGGCATCGACCTGGTCTTTCGCCAAGGTCTTCTCAAACAGGTAGTCCATCGGCACTTCGAGGCGCTCGAGACCCGCCTTTTCCAGTTGACGAATATGCTTCTGGGTAATCCGGCGCCCTTCTTCAACAATCACGCTGCCATCCGCATCCTTGATGTCAAAGGTGGCGGTTTCACCGCGCAGGCGCGACGGCACCAGCTCCACCGAGAAGCCGTTTTTCTCGACGTGGAAGATGCTGGTGTCGAAAAACTCATCAAGAATCTCTTCAGCAGACATGCCCAGCGCACGCAGCAGCACCGTAGCCGGCAGCTTACGGCGGCGGTCGATACGCACAAACACGTTGTCTTTGGGATCGAACTCGAAGTCGAGCCAGGAGCCACGATAGGGAATGACGCGAGCAGAATAGAGCAGCTTGCCCGATGAGTGGCTCTTGCCCTTGTCATGGTCGAAAAATACCCCCGGCGAACGGTGCAGCTGGGAAACGATGACACGCTCTGTGCCATTGATCACAAAGGTACCGTTCTCGGTCATCAGGGGGATCTCCCCCATGTAGACCTCTTGCTCCTTGATGTCCTTGATCGCCTTGTTCGATGACTCACGGTCATAGATGATCAGGCGTACCTTGACACGCAAGGGAGCGGAGTAAGTCACGCCACGCAGCTGGCACTCCTTGACGTCAAAGGCTGGGGTGCCAAAACGATAGCTGACATACTCAAGTGCAGCATTGCCCGAGAAGCTTTCGATCGGGAATACCGACTTGAAGGCAGCATGCAGTCCTACTTCGAAGCGCTCGTCGGGAGCACGATCCTGTTGCAGGAAGTCGTAATAGGAATCAAGCTGGATCGCCAGCAGGTAGGGCACATCCATTACTTGGGGCAGTTTGCCAAAATCCTTGCGGATGCGTTTTTTCTCAGTGTATGAGTAAGCCATCTGTATTCCCCAGCTTGTTCACCATGGGTGACCGATGCGTGGTCGGCGCCACCCGACGGGATCGTCCCCGTCAGGCGCTGACGGCAAGCTCCATAGAGGTAGCTCGCCGTCGAGATTCTTCTAGCGGTACTGCATTAACAATACAACGCGCTAGTGCAACAGAAAAAGGCCGGCAGCGGGAGTTCCCGCCACCAGCCGTGGAAGCTTACGCAGCGCGTAAAGCCATGGAAACCAAGGGGTTACTTGAGCTCCACGCTAGCACCGGCATCTTCCAGCTTCTTCTTGGCCTCTTCGGCCTCTTCCTTGGACATGGCTTCCTTGATCGTTGCCGGAGCGCCGTCGACGGCACCCTTGGCTTCTTTCAAGCCCAGTCCAGTGATCTCGCGAACCGCCTTGATCACGTTGACTTTCTTGTCGCCAGCGCTGGTCAGCACCAGGTCAAATTCAGTCTGCTCTTCGGCAGCGCCGGCGTCACCGCCAGCAGCCGGGCCAGCCATGACGGCAGCAGCGGCAGACACGCCGAATTTCTCTTCCATTGCTTCGATCAGCTCGACAACTTCCATGACGCTCATGTCGGCAACGGCGTTGAGGATGTCTTCTTTGGTCAGTGCCATTTCGATGATTTCCTAACTTTGCGGGAGCCTCGGCGTACCGAGCGCTCTACGATTCAGTATTCGATTCAGACAACAGGCAGGAGTTCACCTTTTTCAGGCGGCCTCTTCTTCCTGCTTCTTGTCGCGCAGCGCAGCCAGAGTACGAACCAGCTTACCGGCGGATGCCTCTTTCATGACGGACATCAGCTTGGCGATGGCCTCGTCATAAGTCGGCAGGGTCGCCAGACGGTCGATATCGCTCGCCGGGATCAGCTCACCTTCGTAAGCCAGCGCCTTGACTTCGAAGTCCTTCTCTTCCTTGGCGAACTCCTTGAACAAGCGGGCAGCTGCACCCGGATGCTCAGTAGAAAACGCCAGCAGGGTCGGACCCACGAAGCTCTCATTCAAGCACTCCCAAGGAGTGCCAGAGAGGGCGCGGCGTGCCAGGGTGTTGCGAACAACACGCAGCTGGACGCCATTCTCGCGCGCCTGCTTACGCAGACTGGTCATTTTCTCGACCGTAACGCCACGAGAATCGGCAACAACGACGGAGAGAGCGTCCTTCGCGGCTTCACTGACCTCGGCAACAATCGCCTTCTTGCCTTCGAGTGCTAGTGCCACAGTGATCACTCCTTCGTGCCGGAGCTGCGCACAGGCGTGCTCCGGAGTTACCATCTCTCCCGCCTTGCCGAAGCTTGGCGGGAGTCCTGGGTGATGGTGCACACCAGCATACTGGCGGCCACACCATCTGCGCAGGCATCCTTGCGGAGATTAAGCCGCTTTGACAAGAGCCGGCACCTGCGGTCTTTGACGGCGCCCCTCACATCCTGCTGAACAGAACGCTCGGGAACCGCAAAGTTCTTACAAAATCATTCCTGCCAAGCCAGTCGACTCGCGCTTAAACGAGAGCCGAATGGTCCAGCGTCAGGCCCGGCCCCATCGTAGTGGACAGCGTGACCTTCTTGAAATAGATACCTTTCGAAGCACTCGGCTTGAGACGCTTGAGGTCTGCTACCAATGCTTCCAGGTTGCCACGAATGGCATCAGCATCGAAATCGACCTTGCCCAGCGTGGTATGAATAATGCCGTTCTTGTCGGTCCGGAAACGCACCTGACCCGCTTTGGCATTCTTTACTGCAGTTGCTACGTCAGGAGTTACCGTGCCAACCTTGGGGTTGGGCATCAGGCCACGCGGCCCCAGGATCTGACCCAACTGACCGACAACACGCATGGCATCCGGAGAGGCGATAACCACGTCAAAGTCGAGCTGACCTTGTTTGACCTTCTCGGCCAGATCATCCATACCGACGATATCGGCACCGGCTTCCTGGGCGGCTTCGGCGTTGGCACCCTGGGTAAACACGGCAACACGCACATCTTTGCCGGTTCCGTTAGGCATTACGGTAGCACCACGCACCACCTGGTCCGACTTACGCGGATCGACACCCAGGTTGATGGCAACGTCCAGGGACTCCTTGAACTTGACCGTGGAGAGCTCGGCGAGCAGAGCCACGGCCTCTTCGAGAGAGTAGGCCTTGGTGGGGTCTACTTTCTCACGAATCATCTGTGCGCGCTTGGAAAGCTTGGCCATGTCAGAGACCCTCCACGTTGAGGCCCATGCTACGGGCACTACCTGCGATAGTACGCACCGCAGCATCAAGATCCGCGGCCGTCAGATCGGGCTCCTTGGTCTTGGCAATCTCTTCGAGTTGCTCGCGGGTCACGCTACCCACCTTGTTCTTGTTCGGCTCGCCAGAACCGGACTTGATACCTGCTACCTTCTTCAGCAGTACCGCGGCTGGCGGCGTCTTGGTAACAAAGGTGAAGCTACGGTCGGAATAGACAGTGATCACCACAGGCGTGGGCAGCCCTGCCTCAATATCCTGAGTCGCTGCGTTGAACGCCTTGCAGAACTCCATGATATTAACACCGTGCTGACCCAGCGCAGGGCCCACGGGGGGGCTCGGGTTGGCTTTACCGGCTGCGACTTGCAGCTTGATGTAAGCCTGAACTTTCTTGGCCATGATGGACTCCAGTTGGGTAGTAGCGCCTCGCGGCTCCCCGGGATGAGCAGCTGACTTAGCAGCCGCATGAATCGATTAACAAACTCAAGCAACCAGCAAAACTGGCTGACTTTACTCTTTTTCGACTTGCGAGAATTCAAGCTCGACCGGCGTCGACCGGCCAAAAATAAGGACGCTAACCTGCAGGCGACTCTTATCGTAGTTGACCTCTTCCACCACACCATTGAAATCGGCAAAGGGGCCATCGATAACACGCACGGACTGGCCCGGCTCGAACATGGTCTTGGGGCGTGGCTTGTCACTGCCATCCTTCACACGATGCAGAATGGCATCAGCTTCTTTCTGTGAAATCGGAGCCGGCTTCTCTTTAGTACCACCGATAAAGCCCATGACGCGCGGGGTCTCGTTGACCAGGTGCCAACTCGCATCATCCATCTCCATCTCGACCAGCACATAGCCAGGATAGAACTTGCGCTCACTCTTGCGGCGCTTACCGTCGCGCACCTCAACAACTTCTTCTGTCGGCACCAGGATCTCACCAAAGCGATCCTCCATGCCGTGCATCTTTACACGCTCCTGCAGGGAGCGCATAACATGCTTCTCAAAGCCGGAGTAGGCGTGTACGACGTACCAACGCTTGGACATGAGGACTCCTAACCGATGACGCCGGACATCGCCCAGCTAAGAAGGGTGTCGATCAGCCACAGCATCAGCCCAACCACCAGCACCGCCACCAGCACAATAGCTGTCGTCTGTACAGTTTCGGGGCGAGTCGGCCACACCACGCGCTGAATTTCACGCTTGGAGCTCTTGGCAAGCTCGACAAGCTCCCTGCCCTTACCGGTGGTCAAGGCAACTGCTGCTGCACATACGCCTAGCACAACAACACCCAGCACGCGGTAAAGCAATGCCTGCTCGGCAAAGAAGGTGTTACCCACCACTGCCAAAGCGACCAATATGGCAACAACTGCCCACTTGAGACCGTCGTGGCGCGAACCCTGCACCTCGGCGTTATGTTTCATAAAAACGAGACTCCTCAAGGTGCGGCAATCGAGTATATTCGCATGAAGGATACCAACCTGGGGAAGGCTGGCAGGCCAGGAGGGAATCGAACCCCCAACCTGCGGTTTTGGAGACCGCTGCTCTGCCAATTGAGCTACTGGCCTGTATTGTGACACCCATCTCCGCCTTGGGCATACACAACAGCGGGCGCAATGATAGCGAATACTGCGCCGACTGACAACCCTTCCCGCCACATATAGCGAGAAGAAAAGAAAGGCGAGCCTTGGCTCACCTTTCAATATGGAGCTCATGGACGGATTTGAACCGTCGACCTCACGCTTACCAAGCGTGTGCTCTACCCCTGAGCTACATGAGCATGCTGCACTTTACTTTCCAATTTGCCGCCCACACAAC
>DXFC01000003.1 GCA_019114645.1 Candidatus Halomonas stercoripullorum | reverse complement strand
GAAAAGGCATTGGCAACGCTGCGTCTCGACAGGATCCATAGCCCGGGGTCACCGATAAGTTTGCTCATGAAGCGCAGCGAACGTTGGCGCCTGAGCGTTTCAGGGTTGGGCATATAGCGTTGTAAAAATCGCCGCGGCATATCGGGTTGGCTCGCTGCTTCATGACCCGGGTATTATCCACGGATGGAAGGCTGCTCGCCATGTTGCGTAATGGGGTGGCAGATGTCGAGCTGGAAAAGGAGGTCTGGTGCGACTAGGCATGGCAATGCCGCTGGCTGTGGCGGCGCTATTGGGTGTGGCGGTGGGGTACTGGGCTCCGCCTGGGCTGCTGGAGGCCGGAGCGCTGGGTTTGCTATGGCTGCTGGGACGGGAGCAATGGCGGACTCTAGGGCTGTGCGTGGTCATGGCTCTCAGTGCGAGTCAGATCTTGCTGGCCAAAGGGGCAGTGTTGCCCGAGGGCTTGCTACAAGCTGATCTCGCACTGGAGGGAACGATTGAATCGGTTGAGCGTGAAGAGCAGCTCAGCCGCTTGATGGTGCGGGTAACATCCTGTGCGCCGCTGGATCCCGCTCGCTTACCCTGTGCCGACTTGCAGCGGGTGCGGTTGAGCTTTTATGCCGCGCCCGCCATCGCGGTGGGCGAGCACTGGGCCATGACGGTGCGGCTCAGGCCACCGGCTGGGTTCGCCAACCCCGGCACCTTTGACTATAGCGCCTGGTTGTGGCGTGAGGGCATTCAGGCAACCGGCTATGTACGCAGTGAGCCGGGCGCAGAACGACTGTCAGTGCCCGCGTGGTCCCTACGTGAGCAGGCGCTTGATTACCTTGACGCACAACCGCTTTCGCCCTTGACCCGGCGCTGGCTGGCAGCAGTGACCCTGGGTGCCGGGGATCGGCTGGAGCAGGAGGATTGGGACCTGCTCAATGCCAGTGGCACCACGCACCTGGTGGTGATCTCGGGGCTGCATGTGGGCTTGGTGGCGACTTTCGTTCTGCTCGTCTTGCGTGGTATTGCCCGCTTGATCGCACCGGGCCAGTGGCGCATGGCGGTCTGGCCATGGTGGGCGGCTGGTGCGGCGGCGATCGGTTATGCTTGGTTGGCGGGACTACAGCCACCAGCCATGCGCGCCATGATCATGACCCTGGTAGGGTTGTGGGTGGCGAGCGGGCGGCATGCGCCAGGCCCGTGGCAAGCCTGGTGGCTAGCGTTGGGCTTGGTGGTCCTCATGGATCCGCTGTCTGTGTGGCGCCCCGGGCTGTGGCTATCATTTATCGCTGTGCTGCTGTTGATCCTGATCTGGCAGCGCCGCCCGCGACCACAGGGCCTGCTGGGCTGGAGCAGTGGCCTGGTACGTACCCAGCTCTTGTTGGCACCGCTGATGGCCGGCGCGGTACTACTTGCCTTTGCCCGTCTGGCGCCGTCGGCGCCGCTGGCCAATCTCGTGGCGGTGCCGCTGGTCAGCGTTATTCTTGTGCCGCTGGGGTTACTAGGCTGGCTGCTGTCACCGATCCCTTATCTAGGCGCTTTCAGTTGGCAGCTGTTTGGTGACATTACCACGCTATTGGTGGGGTTCCTTGAAGTCACCACAGACTGGTTGCCGTTGTGGTGGCCATTGCCAGAGCTGGTACTGCCATTGGCGTTGCTGCTTGGCCTGGTTTCGCTATTGTGGGCACTGCCCGGCTTGAGCGCCGCATTGCGCGTGGGTGCGATGTTCCTGCTGGTTCCCGCCATGTTGACGCTGACTCCGTCACGACCTGGGGCGGAGACGCTTGAAGTCAACTTTCATGATGTTGGCCAGGGTCAGCTGATCGAGCTGCGTAGCGCCAACTATCGCTTGCTCTACGATACAGGGCCCCGCTTTACCTCGGGCTTCATGCCGCTGGGCATGCTATGGCCCCAGGGCCAGCGCTTTGATGACGTACTGGTCAGCCACGCCGATCTTGATCATGCGGGTGGCGTGCCGGCACTGGGTGAGCATGATGTGGGTCGCTTCCTGGCCCCGGCAGGCGACTCCATCGGAGTGCCTTTCGAGCCTTGCCGACGCGGTCAGGAGTGGAAGCGGGACGGCGTTGTCTATCGCGTGCTCTGGCCGCCACAAGAGTCGATGGAGCTCTCCAGCAATGATCGTTCCTGCGTGCTGGAAGTGACCGTGGGGAGTGAGCGACTGCTGATCACGGGTGACGTGAGCCGTGAAGTGGAACGCAGGCTGTTGCTTGAGGTGACGCTGCCGGTCACCCTGCTGGTGGCGGGGCATCATGGCAGCCAGACCAGCTCTGGCCCCCAGCTGGTTCAGACACTGCTGCCGCAATACGTGCTGTATAGTGCCGGGCGGCGTAACGCCTATGGGCATCCTCATGCGGATGTGGTCAGACGTTTCCGTCATGCCGGTAGCTGTCAGTGGAGCACGGCGCTGGATGGCGCCGTGACATTTCATTTTGTCGAGAGTGAAGGAGTTACCCTGCATGCGGCGCGCCGGCAGCCTTGGCGCCGTGACGGTGTTGATGGCACCTGCGTTGGGGTAGAATCGCGCCAGTGATCGCGACGCATGGCGTCGCCAACATCCTTGCAAGCGGAGACACCGTGACTCAAGTTCGGTCCCGAGACACAGGCTGGGCCCTTTATAAACAACTGTTGGGCTACGTCAAACCCCACTGGGTTTCCTTCCTGGTGGCGATTGTGGGCTACGCCATCTATGCGGCTTCGAGCACGGCGCTGGCAGAGATGATGAAGCGCCTCATCGATGGCATTCAGAGCCCTGATGCCGCTTTTCGTCTGCTGCTGCCGCTGTTTGTCGTATTCATGTTTGCCGCCAGAGGGTTGGGTACTTTTCTGGGTACCTACTTCATGAGTAATGTAGCGCGCAACGTGGTGCATGCGTTGCGCTGTAATGTGTTCAATCACATGCTGCATCTGCCGGGCCGGTTCTTCGACTCCCACTCCAGCGGTCATCTCGTCTCGCGGGTCACCTATCATGTGGAGCAGGTAACCGGTGCCGCCACCAACGCCATTACCATACTGCTGCGTGAAGGGCTGTTTGTGCTGGGTTTGCTCTCTTATCTGTTGTGGACCAACTGGATGCTGACCTTGCTGTTCCTGGCCGTTACACCGTTGATCGGTGGTGTGGTGAGCTATGCCAGCAAACGCTTTCGGCGTATTTCCCAACGCATCCAGGATTCCATGGGAGACGTGACCCACGTCGCCTCCGAGGCATTGACCGGTTACCGTGTGGTACGCACCCATGGGGCTGAAGAGTACGAGAAGGCGCGTTTTGCCCGGGCCAGCGACTATAACCGCCAGCAAAAAATGAAAGAAGCCTTGACCAAGGCCGTCAGTACACCGGTGATTCAGCTGCTGATTGCCGTGTCGTTGGCATTGTTGGTATGGCTGGCGATGTCACCGGCATTGCTGGATAACATGACGCCGGGAGAGTTCGTCGCCTTTATTACTGCGGCTTCGCTGATGGCCAAGCCGGTACGTCAACTAACCGAAATCAACAGCGAAATCCAGAAGGGCATAGCCGCTGCCGGGGAATTGTTTGGCTTGCTGCAGGAGCCCGTCGAGCCGGATAGCGGTACGCGGGAGCCGGCACGGCTGCAAGGCAGAATCCAATTGCGCAATGTCAGCTTCCGCTATGCCGAGGATCAACCCGAGGTACTCAAGCATATCGATCTGATGATTGAGCCGGGTGAGATGGTGGCCATTGTGGGGCGCTCAGGTAGTGGCAAAACGACACTCACCGGGCTTTTGCCGCGCTTCTATCGGCCCACGGCGGGGGAAGTGCTGATCGATGGTGTGCCCATCGACCAATACCGTTTGTCGCCACTGCGTGAACAGATCGCTCTGGTATCGCAACAGGTCACTCTGTTCAATGCCAGTGTGGCAAATAATATCGCCTACGGAGTACCCGAGGCGGAACGGGACAGCATTAAAGCCGCGGCCACGGCAGCCTATGCCCATGAATTCATTGACCGGTTGCCTGATGGCTACGACACCATAGTGGGTGATAATGGCGTCATGCTCTCCGGCGGTCAGCGACAGCGGCTGGCAATAGCGCGGGCGATTTTCAAGGACGCACCCCTGTTGATCCTGGATGAGGCGACCTCGGCGCTGGATACCGAGTCAGAACGTTATATTCAGCGCGCTCTGGAGGAGGTGTGTCGCGGGCGTACCACCCTGGTCATTGCCCACCGCTTGTCGACCATTGAGCGTGCCGACCGTATCCTGGTCATGGAGCAAGGCCGTATTGTTGAGCAAGGCAGTCATGCCGAGCTGCTGGCTCACAACGGGGCTTATGCTGCCCTGCACCGCCTGCAGTTCCAGGAGGATGTTGCCTCATGAGTGACAGGCTGGGAGAGCGCTGGTTGCAGGCGGCTTATGCCGGAGCTCCCTGGCTTGTTGCGCTACGCCCACTCGAAATGCTGTATCGTTGGGTGATCCGGCGACGTGCACATGCCTACCGGAGTGGCCAACGCGAAGTGTGGCGTGCCGGCGTGCCGGTTATCGTGGTGGGTAATGTGACGCTGGGCGGTACCGGTAAATCGCCGCTGGTGGCCTGGCTGGCTCGTCACTTGACCGCACAGGGCTGGCGCCCGGGTATTGTTTCACGCGGTTATGTCGGGCAACCGGCAGCGGGTGAGCATTATCCCTTGTGGGTGACGGCAGAGTCTCCAGTCGCCCAATCAGGGGATGAGCCGCGTATGCTGGCGCGCCAGACCGGAGTTCCGGTAGTGGTCGATCCGGACCGCCCGCGTGGAGCGCAAATGCTGGTGGAGCAGGGCTGCGATATCCTGCTTAGCGATGATGGGTTACAGCATCTAGCCTTGGGGCGCGATATCGAGTTGGTGGTGGTGGATGGCCGCCGAGGCTTTGGTAATGCACGCTGTTTGCCGGCGGGCCCGCTGCGTGAACCGCTGACACGGCTGGCAACGGTGGATGCAGTGCTGATCAATGGCGAGCCGGCTTTTTGTCCTCCTGACAAGGCCTGGATTTTCCACTTGGTGCCGGGCCGCTGGCGGCGACTGGCTACGGGAATTACGGCTGACTTGCAGCCGCTGCCTTTCATCGGGCCGGTGCATGCGATAGCGGGAATTGGCCACCCGCAGCGTTTTTTTGACACCTTAAGTGAGTTGGGTGTGACCTTTGAACCGCACGCTTTTCCTGATCACCACCACTTCACTGCACAGGACTTGACCTTTGATGATGACCTGCCGGTAGTGATGACAGCCAAGGATGCGGAAAAATGCAGCACGTTACACAATGAGAACATCTGGGTGCTGGAGGTGGAAGCCGAGCCACCGCCGGCATTCGTGGCCTGGCTGGAAACGCGGCTGGCAGAAGCTGCCGGTAGTGGCACAGTGGACAAAAGCTGACCCAATAACACGAGGTGGAATGATGGACAAGGAGTTGCTGGCGATGCTGGTCTGCCCGCTATGCAAGGGTAAGCTCAAATATGATCGTGAGGCACTGGAACTGCGCTGCCATTATGATGGCTTGGCCTATCCGGTGCGCGATGATATTCCGGTAATGCTGCCTGAAGAAGCACGCCAAATGGAGGTCGATGAGAAATTGCCGGCCTCACCAGGGCGTAGCGGAGAGGCGGGATGACCCAAGGGCAGGGGTTTGTCGCGGTTATTCCGGCCCGTTATGGCTCTGCCCGCTTGCCGGGGAAGCCGTTGCTCGACATTGCGGGTCAGCCCATGGTGGTGCATGTCTGGCAGCGTGCGCAGGAGAGTGCTGCTGAACGCGTGGTCGTGGCGACCGACGATGAGCGAATCCGCGATGCACTGCTGCCATTCGGCGCCGAAGTGGTCATGACCCGCAGCGACCATCCATCGGGGACTGACCGCCTGGCCGAAGTCGCCGAGCTGCTGGGGCTTGCCGATGAGACGGTACTGGTCAATGTCCAGGGCGACGAGCCGCTGATTCCACCGTCCTTGATCGACCAGGTAGCCCAGCGTCTGCATGATGATCCGGAGGCTTCGATTGCCACCCTGGCCGAGCCGATCACGGATATCGAGATGCTGTTTAACCCCAATGTGGTGAAGGTGGTGCGCGCCTTGTCGGGGCGTGCACTCTACTTTTCGCGTGCCCCTCTGCCGTGGGATCGAGAGGCCTGGAGCAGTGCAGCCTGGGAGCGCGGGACGCCTGCCCGGTGCCCTGAAAAGCTGCCCACTGATGCCTGGCTGCGACATATCGGGCTTTATGCCTATCGAGTGAGCTTTCTGGCGGAATATGTAGGATGGCAGCCAGCCATGCTGGAGCAGCGGGAACAGCTTGAACAGCTGCGGGCCTTGCACCATGGGCATGCTATTCAGGTAGCGCTGGCGGCCGAACCTAATCCGGCCGGTATTGATACCTACGACGATTTGTTGCGTGTCAGGGCATTGTTACAGCCCCGAACATAAGTAGCTGACTAAGGAGAAAAAATGCGCGTCCTGTTTGTCTGTCTTGGCAACATCTGCCGTTCACCCACCGCCGAAGGTGTGCTGCGTCGGGAGCTGGAGTCAGCAGGGCTGGCTCACCTTGTTGAGATCGACTCCTGTGGGACCGGAGATTGGCATATAGGAAAAGGGCCTGATCCTCGCACTGTAGCGGCTGCCCAGCGGCGCGGTGTTGACCTGAGCGAGTTAAGGGCGCGACAACTGGCAGCTGAGGACTTCCAGCGCTTTGATTACATCCTCGCCATGGACCACGCCAATTTGGCGGCGTTGCATGAGCAGTGCCCCGCTGGTTGTGAAGCCCACATTGGGCTGTTTCTCGACTTTGCCGGCCATACCGACCGGCCAGTACCGGACCCTTACTATGGTGGCGAGGAGGGATTCGAAGAGGTGTTGGATCTGGTCGAAGCCGCCTCACGGGGACTCGTTGAAGATATCGCGCGCCGGCTGGGGGCTCAGCGCGATTGAGCTCTACCATCCTTCTTGAGCAGGAACTGACCCAGGCCAACACTCTGGGTCTGCCATGCAGGGCAGAGCGCTTTGCGGCGCCGGCTACCCTGGGCGAGTTGCGAGACTTGCTGAGCCTGGCGCAGGATCGCGATTGGCCCCTGACCGTGCTGGGTGGGGGCAGTAACCTGATCCTGCCCGAGCGCTTGCCCGGGCTGGCCATTCAACCGGCGCTGCGCTATTGGTGGCTTGAGTCTCAAGATAATCAAACGCTGGTACATGTGGGGGCCGGCGTCGAATGGCATCCACTGGTCATGGCACTGGCACGGCGTGGTCTATGGGGTGTCGAAAATCTTGCCTTGATACCGGGCCATTGTGGGGCCGCACCGATTCAGAATATTGGCGCTTACGGTGTGGAATTGTGCGATGTCGTGGCTGCGGTGCAGGTGCTGTTTCTGGACACCGGACGCCCGGTTACGTTGACTCCTGAGGAGTGCGCCTTTGGTTACCGTGACAGCCTTTTCAAGGGAGAGTTGCAGGGCAGGGTCGTCATTACCGGGTTGACACTACGGCTCTCTCGAACGCCGCAGCCGCGTTTGGCCTACGGTGATCTGGCACAGCGCGTCACAGCCAACCCCACACCGCTGAGTATCGCCGAGGCTGTTTGCTCGATTCGTCGCGAAAAGCTGCCGGATCCTGCGATACTTCACAATGCCGGTAGTTTCTTCAAGAATCCGGTTGTGCCACCTGGGCAGGCGCAGGCGCTGCTAGCCACGTCGCCCGATATGCCGTATTTCCCGCTCAAAGATGGGCATGTCAAGCTGGCAGCAGGGTGGTTGATCGACCAGTGTGGGCTGAAAGGATGGCGGCAAGACCATTTTGGTGTGCATGAGCGTCAAGCTCTGGTGTTAGTGCACTTTGGCGGGGGTAGCGCTGATGAGCTGCTCGCCTTTGCCGAGCAGGTAGCAGCGATAGTCGCAGATCGTTTTGGTGTCGTGCTGGAGCGTGAGCCTCGACTAGCCTAAGTCCCTTATAAACCTGGACCCGTCATCAACAAGAACGGCCCGCAGTTGACACTGACGGGCCGTTTTCTTGGAGGCGACCGGATTAGCTCTGGTTGCCTTTCTGGGCTTCCTGTTCGCGGCGGCGGATCTCGCGCGGGTCGTTATGGGCACGACGCCGACGTCGGGGCGCGGGCTGCTCGAGTGATGATTTCCCTGCTGATTCCTGTTCCGCTTGTGCTCTAGTTGGCTCAGCGGCAGTTGCTACTGGTTGTTCAGCCTTGGGTGCGGCCTGTTCCAGCTGAGGCTCAACAGTAGTTTCCACCGGCTTGGCTGCCTTCGGCGTGGCCTGCTCCGGTTGTGACTCAGCGGCAGCTTCCATCGGCTTGTCTGTCTTCGGCGTGGCCTGCTCCGGTTGTGACTCGGCAGTTTCTACCAGCTTGGCTGCCTTCGGCGTGGCCTGCTCCGGTTGTGACTCGGCAGTTTCTACCGGCTTGTCTGCCTT